>NZ_BCVK01000027.1 GCF_001591705.1 Lactococcus cremoris subsp. cremoris NBRC 100676
ACCCCCACCTTTTTTGTGGGCGAAGAGTTGCAGATTAAGTTCAAGCATGTTATTGCCCTCCATTTTCAAATTTAAGTGTAATGTACTGACCATAGCTTTTCTCAACTGCTTTCATCGAATTTGCAAAAGCTTCGAGCAAAGTTTGAGCCAATACGCCTTGTTTTTCAGGTATGCTCAAAGGAATTTCAACATACAAGTAACCATCTTCCGTTTGAGTCACAGGTTTAATGTGAGCCATTTCGTAGATATTATTTGCAGTCGTAATTGATAGAACGCTGACCGCCGCACAGACTACATCGTGTCCGTACTCGCCAGATTCAGCATGTCCTGAGATTTCATAAGAAACAATCTTGTCTCTTTTTGTCCTGATACAAGCTTCAATCATAATTAAGCGTTAACTGATTTGATAACAACTTTAGTGTATGGTTGACGGTGACCTTGTTTACGGTGTGAGTGTTTTTTAGGTTTGTATTGGAAAGTAACAACTTTCTTTTGCTTGCCATGTTTTTCGACTTCACCAACAACAGTTGCGCCTTCAACGAGCGGTGCACCAACTTTAGTTGTTTCGCCTCCGACAAAGATAACTTCGTCGAAAGTAACGGTTTGACCAGCTTCAACATTGAGTTTTTCAACGTAGATTACTGAACCTTCTTCAACTTTAACTTGTTTACCACCAGTTTTGATGATTGCATAGTTTGACATTGTGATTCCTCCTTGTTAGATTTCATCGCTTTTAAGTCAAGCGACTGTTAGACTCGCCTTTGTTCGTGGGCTTACGCCACTTATTACGAAACTTCGTGCGGTTGCACTTTATGAGATTTCACAAAGACAACTATATTATTATACTACTTCTTTTTCTACTTTTCAAGTCTTATTTTTCACTTTTTTCTTTGATACCATTAAGTGAGACCTGATATATTTTTTTTGTATTCCAAAGCATATTAATAAGTGTATTAACCAATAAGAGTAACCAAGCAAAAGAAAGGCTAAACGATAATATTTCAAATGCAGTCAATGTCAAATAATGTATTGGATGCCATAATACATAAGAAATTAAAATAAGAGCAACAATAAAATAGGACATTCGATATAAATTAGGGTCGGCATTTGGTAAAAACCAACGAATTCCTAGTATTGAAATAGCCATAAATAAGACAATTAATTGAGCAACAATATCATGAGCAATATGCATCCAACCTGGGTCATTGGGAATCAATCCCACTAAAGCAATAGAAATTGCGCAGAGTGTTAGTAAGACTTGTAAAATATTTTGACGATAATGACTTCCTGCTTTTTGACGAAGAGCAACAAAAATATAATCAATTAATGCCGCAAAGAGAGCCGCAGAAACAATCAAAGTCAGATTAAATTGCCAACTCGAACGAGAGGCCTGAGTTCCAAGTAAACTAAAGTTTCTTTGCCACCAATATTGATTCCCATTAGTAGCCATACTTGAAACAAATCCGCCGACTGATACAACTAAAAGCATCGTCACCATCATATTAATCGAAAAAGTATCCACAACAAAAATCATGACATAATTAATGATTCCAGAAAAAATTGTAAAAAGTAAGGTTGATGTAAATAATCCAAAACTTACACCATAAAAAATTTGTCCTAAAAACCAAAACAGCCCCATTGTCGCTAAGATTACAATCAATAAAACTGATAGGGTAACTGTGGCAAAAGTACGCCAATAACTTCTTTTGGTCATTTGTTTATAAAACTCTTTACGTCTTGAAAAATATGCCGAAATAAAGGTCAGCATTCCTACCGCATTCGCAACGGTAATTACTGCGGTTGCCAGTGATTCATTACCTGAGAGTGCAATAACGTGTGGATGTTTTAAAACAAAGGCAAAGATAATAAATATTAGAGCCGAAGTAATGGTAGGGATAATAAACCATTTTGCGGCCTTATCTGATTTTCGAGCATTGACTTTACGAATCGTGAAGCTGTCTGCTGCTAAATCAACGATTTCAATTTCTTCATTTTCCTGAAGGTCTAATCGCTCATATATTTCTTTGGGGAGATGTATCTTATCCATTTTTTCTTCCTTTCGCTTCTTCTGTCCAATCAATTCTAAGGTGATAATCTGCAATTTTTTGGGCACCTTGCGAAAGCTGATAATTAATTTTGATAATTTTTCTTTCTTGATCAATACTCAAAGTATTTGTAAAAAGAGAAAGCTCACCCAACCCCTCGTATTCGGTTAATGTCGTACCTTTCGGTTGAAAATGCATTTTGATTGGTCGCTTGGCAAAACGAGTCATAATAACTTCATCTTCTTCAATTTTGAGAAGCACCTTCTCATTTGCCGCGTTCTCGTATTTAAGCAGAGTTTGTAAATTAACTTTTTTAAACTCTCCTTGATATATTTCCTTGACCAATTCTTCTTGCTGGTCAATTTTAATTCTATTCCTAATTATAATTTCCATAATAACATTTTACTATATTTCGATGAATAATAAAAACATAGTAGTAAGGGAAAAAATCCCGATGATAAGGGTCTGCATTTTAATATAAAATAGGGTATAATTAAGATAAAATAAGGAAAAATTTATTTATTTTAATTTAAAATTGACCTTAAAATTTAGAGGGGGTTTTGTTTTGGAAAAAGTCTTTCGCGACCCAGTTCATGATTATATTACAGTGACACATCCAGTAATTTCTGAACTGATTGATACTGCTGAATTTCAGCGTTTAAGACGAATTAAACAGCTTGGAACGTCAAGTTTCACTTTTCACGGAGCTGAACACACGCGCTTCTCCCACTGTCTGGGTGTTTATCATATCGCCAAACGTATCACAGATTATTTCAGCTTAAATTTTCCTTTGGAATGGAATCCTGACGAAAATCTTTTAACACAATGTGCCGCTCTTTTACACGATGTCGGACATGGAGCTTATTCACATACTTTTGAAGGTTTATTTAATACAGACCATGAAGCGGTCACTCGTGAAATCATTACTTCACCAGATACAGAAATTAATGCCATTTTACGCAAGGTATCTGCTGATTTCCCTGAAAAGGTAGCATCTGTCATTTCACATGAATATCCTAATCCTCAAGTTGTTCAATTGATTTCCAGTCAAATTGATGCTGACAGAATGGATTATCTCCTGCGAGATGCTTATTTTACTGGTGCAGTTTATGGACAATTTGATTTGACCTGGATTTTAAGGGTCATCGTTCCAACCGAAAATGGAATTGCTTTTAAATATTCGGGAATGCATGCGGTCGAAGATTATATTGTCAGCCGTTATCAAATGTATATGCAGGTTTATTTTCATGCTGCCTCACGTTCAATGGAAGTTTTACTGCAAAAATTACTAGCCCGTGCTAAATTTTTATACAATCTTCATCCTGATTATTTCGCAATGAGCAGTCCTTGCCTCGTCCCATTTTTTGAAAAAAACCATAATTTAAAGTATTATTTACGACTTGATGACGGGGTGATGAATACCTATTTTCAAGTTTGGATGAGCCACGAGGATGAAATTCTTGCTGATTTAGCTTCTGCTTATGTCAATCGTCATTTGCTGAAATCAATTACTTTTGACCCTAAAGCCGTGGAGCTTAAAGATTTAGATTTTTTATCTTCTTTAGTAGAAGAGGCTGGATTTAATCCTGACTATTACACTGGGATTCATAGTAATTATGATTTACCTTATGACTTTTATCGACCAAGTTCTGAAAAACCACGTACTGAAATAAAAATTCTAAAAAAAAACGGTTCGCTGACAGAGCTGTCAGTACTCTCTCCACTTATTAAAAGTTTGACAGGAACAATTCACGGAAACAGTCGTTTTTATTTTCCAAAAGTAATGCTTGAAAATCCTGAATTTACAAAATACATCGTCAATGACAGCTTAATTACTGACAGCATTCAGCCTACCGAAATTGCTGACAAGGCTGTCAGTCAACAATTATCACTTGATGATAATCTTTAAGTACTGACCCAAAATTTATTATATTATATAGAAATTAGAAAGAGATACTCTTATGATTAAACTCGTTGCTATTGACCTTGACGGAACTTTACTTGACCCAAATCGCCAAATTACTGCCGAAGTAAAATCTGCTGTAAAAAAAGCCAAAGCGGCTGGTGTTAAAATTGTTATCACAACCGGTCGTCCTTTACCAGGTGTAGTTGATATCCTTAAAGCACTCGAATTAACTGACCAAAGTGATTATGTCATTACTTACAATGGTGGATTGGTCCAACGTGCAACAGGTGAAGAATTTATCAAAGAAACATTAAGTTCCGAAGATTGGTTAGACCTTGATGCGGCCGCCCGCAAGATTGGTCTCCCTATCCATGCGATAACCCGCGAAGGAATCTATACTCCGAATCATGATGTTGGAAGATATACCGTTCAAGAAGCTCAAATGGTAAAAATGCCACTTTATATTCGTCAGCCAGAAGATATCGCTGCTTTAGAAATTGCTAAGGTAATGATGGTTGATGAACAAGAGGCACTTGATGATGGAATTGCTTATCTCCCCTTTGAATTTTTCGAGCGTTATAATGTGGTCAAATCAACACCCTACTATTTAGAATTTATGAATAAAAAAGCTAGTAAAGGGTCTGCGGTTAAACACTTAGCTGAAAAACTTTCTTTTTATTTAGATGAAGTCATGGCCATCGGTGATGAAGAAAATGACCGTTCAATGCTTGAAGTTGCTGGTTGTCCCGTTGTAATGGAGAACGGAAAAACCGAACTGAAAAAAATCGCTAAGCACATCACAAAATCAAATGCCAAATCTGGTGTTGCTCATGCCATAAATGAATGGGTTTTAAAAGATTACCAAGCTTAATTAGCAAATTTATAAGCATTATTGTTTTCTCATCAACCTTGAAAGGTTATAATAAGATTATAGAAAGATATCACAAGATATCAGATAGATAAGTTTATCTTCTATCCTATTCTTTTCATTATCTAGGGAGGTAATAAAATGAAAATTACATTTGATGAAAAAACAGCTGCTAAAATTAAAGCACTTGGCGATGTTGATTTAGTTTTTGATTTTGACCATACTTTGAGTGAAGTGAATACTGAGGTAGATGCTTGTGCTGGTGGAATTTCTCGTTATCGTATTGTAGCGGTAGAAAAAGGGAATGTTCCAGAAGAATTTGATGCAAGTATTGATTCTGAATTTGGCCCAATTTATTATAAAGGTTATGGTTCTTATTTCTTCCAAGATGAAATGTCAACCAAAATCAACACTTCTTATAATTTGATTGAGTTACGCAGTACTGCTGAATTACTCAGTCCCAACTTGTTAATTGTTGACTTCCGTGGAAAACAAAAAGCGAGTTGATAATTAAAAAAAAGACCCTCCAAGAGGGTCTTTTTTATATATCATAAAATGGATTTGTCTTTTCTTTACTTTCATAAATCTTGACATCTGTACCAAAAGACCGAAGTTTATCAGCGACTAAACCGATAAATTTCTGCTCAATATAGTGTCCAGGGTCTATTCCAATCAGACCGGCTGACAGCATATCATGACCGATATGATAATAAATATCTCCTGTCAGATATACATCAGCTCCTTTAGCTAAAGCTTTCGGCCATAATTTCCCACCAGAGCCGCCACAAATTGCCACTCGTTCAATTTTTTGAGTCAAATCATGATTATAAGTGACAAGTCGTAGTCTATCTAATTCAAAAACTTCTTTCACTTTTTCTGTCAGCACTGACAAATCTGTACCTTCAATATTTCCGACACGGCCCAATCCTTCATCATCATCCAGCACCTCAACATCAGTAAGTCCAAGTAATTGAGCAAAATAATCGTTCAATCCCCCCTTGACAACATCAATATTGGTATGACTAGTATAAACGGCAATACCAGCTTGAGCCAAATCTAATACTAATTTTTCTTGGTTATCCATTGAAGTTAGAGCAGTCAATGGCCGAAAAATCAAAGGATGTTTAGCAATAATCAAATCTACACCCAGTGATTTTGCTTCTGCCACTGTTTGCTCGCGAATATCCAAGGTCACCAAAACTTTTGTCAGTTCTTGTTCGGGATTACCAACTTGTAATCCAACTGGGTCTCCTTCAACTGCCAGCTCTTTTGGACAAAAGCTTTCATATTTAGACATAAATTCAGAAATCTTCATTGAAGAACCTCCTTTATTTTGGCAATTTCTGTCAAAACTTCTTCGCGTTTTTCAGTTTGTTCATCAGGTAGACGGTCAATGATTTTATTCAAAGTATTCAATTCTTTTTGCCATTTTTGTTGGAAAATAACCGATTTTTCTTTGGATAAAAATGGACCAAACAGTAAATCATTTGCTGATAAGACCGGATTTTCATTTGTAGTAGGTTCTGCAACAATAATTTCGTAGAACTTGCCTGCCTCTAATAAAATTTGTTCCGCCTTTATGACAAATTGATGCTCTGTCAGCCACTGACGCAAGGTATCCTCATGATTATTTGCTTGTAATATCAAACGCTTAACAGAACTTAACTTACCTTTACCCGCTTCCAAGATTTCAGAAATTAAAATACCGCCCATACCAGCAATTACAATCGTATCAATCTTATCAACATTCTCGATGGCCGCTAAACCATTAGCCAACCTCACTTGAATATTCTCTTTTAAATTTGCTTGTGCAACATGGTTTTTAGCAATTTCAAAAGGACCCTTGACTACTTCACCAGCCACTGCAAATTCAACTTCATTTTTTTGTACAAGATATGTCGGTAAATAGGCATGGTCTGAACCGATATCAGCCAATTTCGCCCCTTTATCGACATAGTCAGCAACTGCTTTCAAACGTTTTGAAAGTTTAATTTCATTCATTTTCTAAATATTTCTTTCCAAATTTACAATAATCTAATACGGGGCAACCTGCACACTTAGGCTTTTTCGCTGTACAATGATAGCGACCAAAGAAAATCAAGTGATGATGAGATTGAACCCATTTATCTTCAGGAATCAACTTCATCAGTTTTTCTTCAACTTCTAAAACAGTCGCTTTTTGCGCAACAATATCCAATCGCTTAGAAACTCGCTCAACATGTGTATCAACCGCAATCCCTGGGATTCCATAAGCTTCCGCTAGAACAACATTAGCCGTTTTTCGCCCGACTCCAGGTAGAGTCTGTAAAAGCTTTTTATCTTTCGGCAAGTCCGGTAAAATCCCTCCGAAGTCCGCCACTAACATTTGTGAAGTTCGCAGAATATTTTTAGCTTTAGTTTTATAAAGACCGATTGTTCGAATCAACGCTTCAATCTCTTCTACTTTAGCTTGTGACATGGTTTGAGCATCCGGAAAAGCAGCAAAAAGTGCCGGCGTCGCCTTATTGACTCCTTTGTCAGTTGCTTGAGCAGATAAAATTGTCGCAATCAATAGTTGAAAAGGCGTCTCCCAAACCAGTTCTCCATGTGCTTGGGGAAACATTTCTTCAATGATTGCTAAAGCTTCAAGATATCTTTTTTTACTTAACATAATGTTTGTCCATTATCTATTTTATCCATTCCAAGGTCCGTCTAAAGGAATGTAAAAATCTTCTTGCGGTTTCTTTCTTTTAGCTTCTTCACGTTCCATTTGACGACTTTCAATCGCTTGAACTGAATTAACCCCATCGTTTTTCCAATTGCGCAAAATAGCTTTTATGTAGTTTAATGATACTTTGCGATTTAAAACCGCTTCTCGTAAGGCTTGTTTTATCAAAGACAAGTCATAACCATCCTCAAAAAGCCAAGCACGCAATTCTTCCATTTGAACAGGAGAAATCATCCCCATTTCCGCCTCAAACATGCTAATCAACTCTTTAAGTTGACCTTCATCTTGAACTTTTTTATCCTCTGCTTTAAGATTTATCGCTGGAGAACCCACTAGTTCATCTAAATGCTTGAAGGCTGGACTAATATCAAAGAAAGTTTCCATTTCTCCATCAATCTCAATCAATGTAACTTTCATTGCCCCAAATTTGGACAAACTATCAATCGCCTGATTAACCTCAGACATTTTTTTCCCAGTCTTATCCGCAATCTCGCTGGGCGCAATTTCTCGATTTTCAAAAAAGTATAACCATACTAAAAAATCAAAAGCCGAAGGGAAAAGTTCACTAAAATGTGACAAAATCACCGTTGGTAAAACTAAATGCCCTTTGCTATATTCATCGTAATAATTCATAGAACTATTATAGCATACCGTATCATTATGGTTCAAATGGAGTCATTAATCAATAAAATTGAATCTTATTATTATCCTTTATTAAAGAAAAAACGGCATCATTATCAGGTAAATTATTAACCAATACAAATGCACTCATTGATATTCCGACTAACTAAAAGTCTCGTTCATCAAAAAACAAGAAAAGAGTTAAGAAACTCTTTTCTTATTTTTTATGTCTAATTTATTAAATCATAGTAGATAGATTGAGTAATTACTTATAAATCAATGTTGAGGATTTGAAAAATTTTGGTTTTTCAAAATCAAATGAATAGTATCAATGCTTTCTTGAGTAATCGTTTTTTGAGACCATGAATATCCACTATCTTTATCATATACTAATATAGCGTTCATGACATCTTCATCCGTATTCATTCGATAACCATCTGGCATTCCACTATATTGTGCATTGGAGGTATGATTCAACCCTAAAGAATGTCCCAACTCATGTCGAATAACTAGAAAAAGTGGATTCAAGTCATAATTAGGATTTGTAGTATCAAGTGCCAATTTGATGTCTTTTATTTCAATTCCCGTTTTTCCAATTGATGTCGCACTACCAGTACCTTTTGGGTTAGGTGCAATCAATAAAGTTGTTGGTTCAGTTGTTTCTCCCGACTTAATAATAGTTGGTTCATTGGGATTGATAGCAGCATTCCAACTTTCCGCAGCCCGGTCAATTTCTTTATTAAATGCTGCAAGTGCAGCTTCCGGATCTGCTTCTGCTGCAAAATCTTCTATTTTCGCTCTTGACTCATAGATGATTTTTCCTTGTGAATTATACGCATTGGAAATCATTTGAGAATTTGAAACCGCAGGGTTATTTCCATAAGTTAACGTTGAACCTAAAAACATCCCCTCAACCAATTTCTGTCCCAAACCATTTACACTTGGATAAGTCGCAGCCAAGTCCAAATTCAAAGCATGTTCATCTACCCAATACCAATTATCACCTTCTAGGCTAACATTCACAAAGTTTGTAGTTTGACCTTTTTTGTCCCCTGAGGTATAAGTAACAGGCATGGTTTCTTTATTATAAAGTGTCTTTCCTTTTAAGTCGCCCAGCGAAGTGATATTCTCCGTATCCAGTTGTCCATTTTCTAATTTCGAGTAGAATTGATAGTTATTGTTTAGAACAACATTATAACGATAAGGATTCAGAGGTATTGAAGCTGCTGGGAAAATGCTAGAAAGTAGTGTATCATTACTGTAATCAGTCGATTCTCCTAATTCCATTTCACTACCAGATAATTTTTGCCATACATAAGTATCTGCCATCGTTGGTGCATCAAAATTCGCCATAAACTCACTTGAAGTCCAAATATGCTCTCCTGCTGGATTATCAACTGTACCAGAACCAACATTTCGCCACTTCCCTGTGTAGCCATCCGTGACTGGTACATTTGCTAAATTCATATCAGTATTCAATTGACTGGTCAAACCTAATTTTAAATTTTTTAGGTTACTTGCTCCCTCAAACATTCCAGTTGTAATAGAAACACCATTTGTACTAAAATTAGAAAGATTTAATTGTTCTAGTTTTGTCATGCCAGCAAACATACGGGCCATGTCGGTCACTTTATCAGTGTTAAAGTTTGAGATATCTAAGTTAGTTAGGTTACTAACTCCCTCAAACATTCCAGGCATCCTAACGGTATTATTGGTGTTAAAGTTCGATACATCTAGTTGTTCTAATTTTGTCATGCCAGCAAACATAAGAGCCATGTCAGTCACCTTATCAGTATTAAAATTTGAGATATCTAAGTTAGTTAGATTACTAACTCCCTCAAACATCCCAGCCATACTAGCGGTATTATTGGTGTTAAAGTTTGATACATCTAGTTGTTCCAGATTTGTCATACCAGCAAACATAAGGACCATGTCGGTCACTTTATCAGTATTAAAGTTTGAGATATCTAAGTTAGTTAGATTACTAACTCCCTCAAACATCCCAGCCATACTAGCGACATTATTTGTGTTGAATTTAGATACATTTAGTTGTTCTAGCTTTGTCAAATTTGCAAACATAAGAGTCATGTCGGTCACTTTATCAGTGCTAAATTTTGAAATATCCAAGTTTGTTAGATTAATGGCTCCATCAAACATCCCAGCCATATTCCTAACGTTCCGCGTATCAAATTTTGATACATCTAGTATATCCGCTTTAATTCCAGCAAACATATTAGCCATGTTTGTAATTTCACTCGTGTCAAAACCTTCTAAATCAATTATTTCTAAATTACTGTCACCACTAAACATACCATAGGCACTTCCAGAATAAGATAAATTCCCTAATTTTAACACTTTTTTAAGTTGTGGTAAATTTGCAAATGTGTTGGCAATTTCATTTGCCGTTGTTATCTCTGTAAATTCAATGCTCTTCACATCTGCTGGGTCTACATTTGCCTCACGTAAAACCTCTGTTAAAGATTGGCTTGGATGTCCAATATTTCCTCCCAAAAATATTAATTCTCTATCATTAGCTAAAACCCAATTAGCCTCACCCCATTTACCTGTACTCGCTCTAACATCTGCAGAAATACTGACAGCTTGAGGATTAATTATTGTTGGTCCATAGCTTACAATACCAATCGAAAGGCTCGCTAGCGTTGCTCCAAGAAGTAGCATTTGAGTTTTTGACAAGTTTTTTTCATAAATTTCTCTCCTTTTTTCATAAGATAATTATATCATTTGAATTAGAAATAAATTATAAACACGGTCTTTCGCTAATATATTTTTAATTAAAAACTTTTGTACACACTTCTCCTAACTGGGACATACTGATAAATAATTCTTTTTTGCTCTTTACAGTATTTATTTGCTCTCAATTACATTTTTGTAAGAATTTAACTAGCAAATCCTTGATATACTATATCTATAAACAAAAGGATATTTGAAAGGGAATAAACAATGAAAATACAAACAGAAAAAATTACTCAAAAAGGAGAAAATGAAAAATCAATCAAGGATAATTGGGAAATTATCCACTCACTCAATGATTTACTTTATGGCAATTCTTTGTTTTAAAACAAAGAAAAGGAAAAGACCAGAGGAAAAAAATAATTTCCTTTGGTCTTTTCTTTCTAATTTTTAACTATTAATAGAAATATTTTATTTTAAATCACCTCTATAGTTGATTTATATTTGAAATAAATGATGGAAGCTATCTACAAATTCAAGTCATTTAATACTCCATTTTAGTTGTCATTCGCTCTTCTTTGTTTTCTCTATAAGTTGCGGATTTATATTTGTTAATATCAGATTCTTTCATTATACTTCGGAAAAGCCAAAATGTTTTAGTTTCTCCTGCTTTTAAATCTCCAGCTGTCCCTAGAGCCTGTGTTTCTATTTCATTTCCTTTTTCATCATATGCTACCACCTCAACATCTGCAATAACGCGATAATTTGCAGTATTCTTTAAGGTAATAGGAACTCCACCTTTTTCATTGTATATTTCACCGTCAAAAGCTTCATTATCTGCTGGGTCAAAACTGAACTTACCTATAGAAACTTTTACGGCATTTTGAGTATCTTTAAAATCGGATATGATTTTTTTAGAGCCACTCAAAACTTTCTCTTGTTCCATGGCCATTCCAAATTGTGGTGCTAGAAAACAATATCCAATATAAGAACTTACTAGAATAATACCAGACAGAGCAGCGATAGTTGTAATCAAAAATGACTTTTTTAATTTTATGCTCTCTTTTAAGAATACAAAAGCTGAAAAAGAAATTAAAAGAATACAAAAAATTGTTAGTATCACCGATAAAATTAGCGTAGTATGAATCATAAATCTTTCCCTGTCCCTTCTTCATTACTTTCAAAATAACTGTAGGTTCCCTCTCTACTTACAGAAAAGCTTAAAGTTGAAAGTAGTTTGGCTGTTTCCCTATCATTAATATCTTCTAGTCCATAGTAAGTTTTCGTTTCACCGGTCTTTAAATTAAAATCAATATAATTACTTATTCCATAATCAAATTCGTGTCCTGATTTTTCATAAGAGTTATCAAATTTTAGCGTACCTTCAACGGATTTTTCATTCTTGTTCGTTAATGTTATTGGTAATCTGGAATTGGAAACTGAATAATCATCATCATTGTCATCGTAGGTATAGTCTCCAAATTTTACTTTAACATTATCAATTGAATTTATAGACTTATGATAATCTTGTGTTATTTCAGATTTAGCATCTCTATAAGTTGTTAATTTCTTATCATAATCAAGCCCTGTTAGTACAAAGAATACTAATGTAATAACTGATAGTACAAATGTTGTAAGTGCAAACCATTTTCTTCTTCTATTTTTAGGTAACAAACTCAATATACAAAAAACTAATGCAATTATTAGCAAAGCAATTGATATATAAATCTCTATAGCTATCATTTATTTCTTTACTTTGTGTTTTATTTATTTCATAATTCAATTATAATATATTATTTATGTTTATCTTATACCAACCTTAAATTATTTATAGTTTTTTGCTTTTGCTATTAAGCGATATTTTTTCAAGTAGTCTTTTCCCTCTAAGAGTCCCGTTTTCATAGAGTCAATCGAAATAATTAACTCATCATTAATTACATTTTTGTAAGAATTTTTCAAGTAAATTATTGATATACTATACCCGAATTGCTAGTTAATTTCATTGGAAAATAAATAAGTCGTGCTATCCTAATCTTAAACCACTAAGCATTAGAAAGCGCACGACTTATATGACTTATAATAGCACACTCCCAAAAGTTTTTGTTTATTTACTGACAACCATTGAGACGCTTTATCAAACGAGGGTTCCCCTTGAGGTTCAAAACCGAAAGAACGTCCATCTCGCAACATCAGGTTGCTTAGTTATCGCTTGTTACCTATGGGGCGTACTGCATTTTAGTGAAACGCTTAAAGCTAAGCACCAATTGGCTCAAAGTTTATTTCCTAATTTCCTAGAATATTCTCGCTTTGTCCGCCGTTGTAATGCCCTCTTACCGAGTATCCAAGTCATTCGCCAAGCACTCGTCTTTAAAGAGGTTGAAGGAATTAGTGTATCCATTATTGACAGCTTCCCCATTCCTTTGTATCAGCCTATTCGTAATTTCAGAAGCAAAGTTCTTGGAGATTATGCAAATGTTGGCTACAATGCTACAAAGGGACAGTACTTCTATGGATGTAAATGTCATGCTTTAGTCAGTGAATCAGGCTATGTCATAGACTACACAATTACTCCTGCTTCAATGGCTAATAGTTCAATGACCGAGGAAGTGTTGAGTCAATTTGGGACACCAACAGTCCTTGGAGATATGGGATATCTAGGTCAGTCACTGCATGATAGGCTGGAATTAAAAGGAATTGATCTAATGACACCTGTCAGGAAGAACATGAAGCAAAAGAAAATCCTTTTCCCTAATTTTTCAAAACGTAGAAAAGTGATTGAGCGAGTTTTCTCTTTTTTGACAAATCTAGGAGCTGAGCGTTGTAAAAGTCGTTCGCCTCAAGGTTTTCAATTGAAATTAGAGATGATACTTTTAGCGTATTCTTTACTGTTAAAATCAGCTAAATCACTGGAACCAGAGACTTTAAGATATTCTATCGGGTATCAAGTCATGCCTAAATAATCAACTAGCAATTCGGGTATTTATGATATTTTATTTTACGTCCTTATTCTAATTCTTTACTTTTTTAATTTCAAACTCTTTTTTTCTCTTAGCAAACTTTACATTTCTCTGTCATCCCTTGTCTTTACTGGATTTTTAGCTTTGGTTAAGATTTTTAATGAGAAATTTTGATGCTTAAAAAAAGGATTCTTAAGAATCCTTTTTCTTATTTTTAGGCTTTTGTGAGGAAATTTCTGAAATGACACCTGAATCTCTCAAATCTTGAAGTTCTTTGTCTGTTATTTCTTTATCAAGATGTCCAAATTCTTCATGGGCTTTGGACCAGGTGTAACTGAGGTATTCTTCATTTGTGAATCCTACTTCATCTTGAAGATGATTTATGACCTCTTCTTGATGATTTTCCAACCATTTTTTGGCATAAACGTTTCCTGCTTCTTCGGCTCTGCGATACCAATAGACTGCCTTACGGAGGTCTTTTATTAGATTGCTCCCGTGTTCAAGGCTGGAAGCTAAAATCACCATTCCAGTGGAATTACCTGCATTCGCAGCCTTAATTAAATTAAAAGTTGCTTGATTTGAGTCAACTTCGCAGCCTAAACCATTATCCAAATAGATACTTAACATATACATAGCTTTTGTATCGCCTAGGCTGGCAGCTTTTTCATAAAGATTATAGGATTTTCGCCAATCTTGTGGAACTATTTTTCCATTTTGATAAAAATCAGCTAAGGCAGTCATTGCATAAGTATCGCCTAATTGAACCCCTTTTTCATAATACTTGGTCGCTTTATCAAGGTCATCATTGAAATAGGCCTCATCACCAAGACGTGAGTAGCTTCTATCAATAGTAGACATTTGTCCATCTCTAAAAGCTTTAAGCCATCTTCTGATTGTCGATTCAGCCGGTGCAAGGGTTCCAAATTCTTCTTGGATATCTACAACAATCACTTTGTCGGAATCACCTTGTTGATGTTTTTCTTTGACTTTACTTTTAATGGTCTCTGAAAATCGAGGCTTCTTCTCTTTGTTGCTCTGTGTTGACTCATAAAGTTGTTGAGCATATTCTGCATAATAACGCTCCACAATCTTACCTTTAGAAGTTCTCATTTTTTTCAAACCACGTCTTACTTCATTTGTTATGGCAACACGACTATGTGAGATTTCTTTAGCAATCTCTGTGATTGTGACGTTTGAATTGAATAATTTTTCAATTTTTCGTCTATCCTCATAATTTAAATGCTTATTTTTTTATCCATAGAATAATCCTTATATCATTTTTTTGATACAATTATAACACATTCGATTTATTTCTGAATTTTTAATTTTAAAACTACATTTCTCTCTATCCTTACCATTACTGCTTTAAAAAGCAATGTGTAAAGTTTACAATGAGAAATTTTAGTTGAAATAAGAAAGCCTTACAACCTCAAAATGTCTTAAAAGCCAAATTTCAATTCTACACACTTCAATCATCTTTTTTTCATTAAAATAACAATAAAAGCGCTTAGCGCTTTTATTTTGCTTGATAAACTATATTTCCGTCACAAATTGTATATTTAACTTGTCCTTGAACTTTTTGATGGATAAACGGTGAGTTGGTCACTTTGGAATCAAAAGTTTCACCAACTTGATAGGTCTTTTCGGCATCAAATATCACAAGGTCTGCCGGACCAGCTTCTGCAAGGTAACCTGCATCAAAATCATATAATTTAGCTGGATTGAGGGTCATTTTTGTCAGTAATTCGAGTAAAGTCAAATGACCTTTGGCAACCAAATTCGTCAAACCAAGTTGCAATGAAGTTTCTAAGCCAATCATTCCTGATGGGGCTTTATCAATGCTGACATTTTTTTCTTCATGAGTATGAGGGGCATGGTCAGTCGCAATCACATCAATTGTCCCATCTTTTAAGCCCGCAATAATTTTACTGATATCTGCATCTCTACGCAATGGAGGATTGAGTTTCGCATTTGTCCCTTGCTCAAAAATCATCTGTTCTGTAATTGAAAAATGTTGTGGTGTCACTTCTGCTGTAATTTTCGCGCCCAAATTTTTAGCAAATCGAACCACTTCGACAGATTCTCCTGCAGACAGATGCTGTAAGTGCAAGCGTGCGCCTGTTTCATAGGCAATCATAGCATCACGCGCCATCATACTATATTCTGAAACGGTTGGCGCTCCTGTGAAGCCACATTTATGAGCCACTTCTCCATCATTAACTCCAAGTGTCCCGATTAGATTTGGGTCTTCTTCATGAATCGAAAGCAAACTATCTGTTAGTTTGGCTTTCTGTAAGGCTTTGCGCAAGACTCCAGCGTCTGTCAACGGAATGCCATCGTCAGAAAAACCAATTGCCCCTGCTTTGATAAGTTCAGCAAAATCTGTCAAGTTTTCCCCATCAAAATCTTGCGTAATTGATGCAACTGCTTTAATCTTAATTGCTTCTTTTTTGGCAATTGCTAAAGTCTCTGTCAATACTTTTGGCGTAGATAAAATAGGTTTCGTATTGGCCATCATGACAACCGTTGTAAAACCACCTGCCGCTGCTGATTTTGCGCCACTATGAATCGTTTCTTTATGGGTCTGTCCTGGTTCACGAAAATGAACATGAACGTCAATCAATCCAGGAGCAATCACTAGACCTCTTGCGTCAATGATTTCAGTATTTTCTTCTGATAAGTTTGTGCCAATTTTAGCTATTTTATTCTCTTCAATTAAAACATCTAAAATTTCATCACGATTTGATTTAGGGTCAATCAGACGACCATTTTTGATTAATAAAGTCATTTTCACCTTTCAATTTTACTAACAAGTTCTGTCATCTGCCAATTCAATAATTTCTGTGAGTTAAATCAAACTGACAGCTTTGTACCTAAGTTAATCTTTATCAGCAAACAATCAACTTCGCTGACAAATATTTTTTAACTTCTATCAGTAAATTATGCTTGCCAAGTTTCTTGATTTTCTTTGAATTTTTTAAGTAACTCGAGTTCTTCTTTGGTGACATATCCTGTTTCTTTAGCAATTTCAATCAACTCAGAATAATTTGTCAGTGTCGCCAATTTCACTCCAGACTCAGCAAATTTACTGTTCGCTTTTTCTAATTCATAGGTGAAAATGGCAACCACACCAAGGACATCAGCGCCTTCACGTTCTGCGGCCGCGACCGATTCTAAGACAGAACCTCCAGTGGAAATCAAATCTTCAACTACAACCATTTTTTGCCCTTTAGCCACACGACCTTCAACTTGATTACCAGCCCCATGGTCTTTTGGTTTACTACGGATATAAGCAAATGGTAATTTGAGATAGTCAGCAATAATCGCTCCATGGGGAATACCGGCTGTCGCAGTCCCAGCAATCACTTCAACTTCTGGAAATTCCGCTTTAATCAATTCCGCAAAAGCTCCTTCAATTTGACTACGAACTTCTGGATAGGCTAATGTCACTCGATTATCAGTATAAATTGGTGATTTAATTCCTGAGGCCCAAGTAAAAGGTTGGCTTGGTGAAAGACTGACCGCCTTAATTTCTAATAAATCTGCAGCAATGGCTTTTGATATTGACATGATTTCTCCTTTATAGTTTACTGACAGAACTATCAGCAAAGCTGATTGTTCATTTAGCTACCGATTCAATGACTTCCTTTGGTCGTATTGAACTGACAGAATACCATTCGAGCATGAATGACAAACGTCACAGTCGTGGTAGTTGTCAGCAATAAAAAACACTTACCAAGAGACTTAGCAAGTGTAAAAAGTATCAAAACAAGTTCATTTTTACTGACAGAAAATCCTGTCAGTAAAAATAAAATTAGTTTTTCCTGATTTCAACCTTGCTAGCCTCTCTGGACTAGTTTAAAAGTTACATTGCTTATTAGTTTAACAAACTTAAGAGAGATTTGCAAGTCTTAGTTTTTTCAATATTTCTTTTTTAGCCTAGAAAAAAAGAATAGAAACACTATTCTTTTCCTCAATATTCTATTATGCTTACAAACTTTCTAATTCTTCCATTGCTTCTAAAAGAGTCATCTCTGTCTCGTCTTTTTCATCATTAAGAAGGTCAATTTCAGCTTGTAATTCACCTAATTTCACAAAATCAGAAGTATTTTCTTGCATTTGAAGCATAAGTGTTTCAATTTTTATTTCTAACTCTGCTAGTTTTTCCTCACAAGAAGTAATTTCTCGCTCCACTTTTCGACGATTTTTTTGGGCTTCTTTCTGAGCCGTAAAATCTTGTTGAGCAAGACTTTCTACAAGCCCCCCATTGTCTGATTCATCACTCTGGGCTAACTGTTCTTCTTTTTTCTCAACATAATAGTCGTAATCGCCCAAAAATTCTGTACTTCCCTCTGGAGCGATTTCTAAAACTTTTGTCGCTACACGATTAATAAAGTAACGGTCATGGGAAACAAACAAGATTGTTCCAGGAAAATCAATTAAAGCATTTTCTAAAACTTCCCGTGAGTCAATATCCAAATGGTTCGTAGGTTCATCTAAGACTAAGAAATTATCATGATTCATTGCTAATTTTGCGAGTAAAAGACGTGCTTTTTCCCCACCAGAGAGCATTCCCACTGTTTTCTTGACATCATCACCGCTAAAAAGAAAGGCACCTAACATATTGCGAATTTCCACTTCATTAAGCAAGCGATGTTCATTCCACAATTCGTCCAAAACGGTATTTGAAGTCGTCAAGCGCCCTTGTTCTTGATCATAATATCCCAAGGTAACATTAGCACCCAGTTTTGCTTGGCCAGCCAAAAAAGGGATTTGACCGACAATGGATTTGATTAAGGTCGTTTTACCCACACCGTTTGGCCCAACAATAGCCAAAGATTCCCCTTTGCGTTCATCAATATTGATTGGTCCAGATAGACGATTGTCTGAATAGCCTACCGTAGCCTCTGACACGGTCAGGACAACATTTCCTGAGGTTTTTTCTGGCGTGAAAGTAACATGAGCCGATTTGTCATCGCTCGTTGGCGCATCCAGTCGATCCATTTTTTCTAATTTTTTGCGACGCGATTGTGCCATTTTGGTCGTTGAAGCACGCACTAGATTTTTGGCAACATAGTCTTCTAATTTTGCAATTTCTTTTTGTTGCTTTTCAAAGTTTTTAAGTTCTAATAGAAGTTTTTGATCCCGCTGTTCGACATACCGTGAGTAATTACCAGAAAAACGAGTCAACTCGCCTCTTGATAACTCTAAAACTTCATTGACTACCTTATCCAAAAAGTACCGGTCATGGCTGACTATTAGTAAACTACCATCATAATTTTTAAGATAATTTTCAAGCCAAGCCAAAGTTTCAATATCCAAGTGGTTAGTTGGTTCGTCCAAAATCAACAGCTGTGGTTTTTCTAAAAGCATTTTCGCTAGGG
The DNA here is from genome assembly GCF_001591705.1 of Lactococcus cremoris subsp. cremoris NBRC 100676. Classification (GTDB taxonomy): domain Bacteria; phylum Bacillota; class Bacilli; order Lactobacillales; family Streptococcaceae; genus Lactococcus; species Lactococcus cremoris. The sequence goes on from NZ_BCVK01000027.1 coordinate 19,180, forward strand.
CTAAGCGCGTTTTTTGTCCACCTGATAAACTTGAAATTTCACGTTCCCACATTGACTCATCAAAACGAAAACCATTTAAAACTGACTTAATTTCAGATTCATAAGTAAAGCCGTTTTTCATGCGAAATTCTTCTGACAATGAGTCATAGCGCTTCATTAAAAGCGTCAATTCATCAGCGCCAAGTTCTCCCATTTGCAGTTCCATTTGACGCAATTGCTTTTCCATTTGACGAAGCTGGTCAAAAACAGACAACATTTCAGAAAAAATTGTCCTTTGCGAATTTAAGCCAGTATCCTGAGCCAAATAATTCATGCTTAAGTCTTTTGTTTTTGAAATGGTTCCACGACTTGCTTCTTCAACCCCAGCAATAATTTTAAGCAAAGTTGATTTACCAGCACCGTTTCGTCCAACTAAAGCTATTCTTGAATGGTCTTGTAGGCTGAAACTAATGTTTTCAAATAAGACATCGCCACCAAAAGTTCGTGCGATTCCATTTCCTTGCAATAAAATCATTATTATTAATCCTCTTCGTTAAATCTTAAACCTTTTTATCCCTGATTTTTTTCTTATATTTCATAGAAAAAGCAGTCCTTCTATTATAGCATTTAAACGATATATTTTGTAGTTTTCTCAAATAGTGTCATAAAAAAACCTATCAAATTTGATAAGTTTTTTAAAAATATTATTAAATTAAGATTAATCTTTCTCTTAATTCTACTCTACGAACTTCAGGTGGGATAAATGCTCTAATCCCGTCCTCATTGAAACCAATCAATAATCTTTGCTCATCAAAAATTAATGGACGTTTTAGAAGACGAGGATTTTCTTGAATCAATCTATAAGCCTCCTCTAAGCCCAATTCATCAAAATTATGGTTTAAACCAGAGTAAGTTTTTCCTCGGGTAGCAATGACATCTTCCAAACCATTTTCTGTGAGGGACAAAATCTTGATTAAATCATCTTTCTCCATGATGTCTTTAGTTAAATTAATTTCTTCAAATTCAATATGCCGTTTTCTCAACCATTTTTTAGCTTTTCTACAAGACGAGCATGAACCACTAAGATAAATTTTAATCATATTTTCTCCCTATCTATTTTTCATAAATCTATTCTACCATGAAAGCGCCACAATTAAAAGAGTAAAATTAATTTTTTTTAAGAATTTTTATTTTTTACTCATTTTAGTCCTTTTCTTCATTCCTTTTGTTTGATAATTTCACAAATTTTTGATAAAATTATCACAAAGAAACTAATCATGATTAGTTTTAATAAATACGAATTACATTTTTGAGGTATAACAATGACTGACCATAAACCAAGCAAAAGCTTACCAAAAGCAACTGCAAAAAGGTTGCCACAATACTATCGACTTTTCAAAAGTCTAGTCGAAGAGAATGTGACACGCACAAATTCACAACTTATTTCTGAAAAAATTGGGGTAGATGCTGCCACAATTCGTCGTGATTTTTCTCTCTTTGGGGAATTAGGACGACGAGGCTACGGATATGAAACAAAAGTTCTTCGTGATTTCTTTGGAGAACTCCTTGGACAAGATCAAGAAACTCATATCGCATTGATTGGAGTCGGAAACCTTGGACGTGCGCTTCTTCATTATCAATTTCAAGACAGAAATAAAATGAGAATTACTCAGGCCTACGATATTTCTGGAAATCCACTAGTTGGAACTCAAACAGATGATGGCATTCCAATTTATAATATTTCTGATTTAGAGAAGAATGTTAAGAAATCAGACATAAAAACAGCCATTCTATCTGTTCGTAAGGAAAACGCTCAGGAAGTGGTTGATACCCTTGTTAAAGCAGGAATCAAAGGCTTTCTTAACTTTGCACCTATTCGCTTGAAAGTCCCTTCAGATGTTGTTGTTCAATCTATTGATTTAACTAAAGAATTGCAAACCTTGTTATTCTTCATGGGAGCTCAAGAAGAATAAAAGACAAGCAAAATTTTATCAAAACTATTAATGATACCTAGGCCTTCGTGTGCTTAGGTATTTTATTTTCAAGCCATCATCATTTTAATTTTTTCACAAATTTTTAGTTTATTATTTAGTACTAATTCCAGCATATCTTCAATCGAGTTAATCATTTATTATATTTTGGAAGTTAAGACTAATCAAAACTAAAATAAGTTGCTATCTCTCTCCCGAAAACTATAATAATTCCCCGCTCCCACAATAATATGATCAATAAAATTAATTCCTATATTATCACAAGCATTTTTTAATTTTTTTGTAAAAATTTTATCTGCTTGACTAGGTTGTAAATTGCCCGAAGGGTGATTATGTGCGACTAATAAACCAACCGAGAGATTTTTTATTGCATGGTAAAGGATCTCTCGAGGACTAGCAGTTGCATGATTAACTGCTCCGATAAAAATAGTTTTCTTCTCAATAATTTGATTTTGTCCATCTAAATAGGTCGCGGTAAGATGTTCTTGCTCAAAATTTTGCATTTCAAAAGCAAGACTCATGCCATATTCTTTTGAACTTAAAACTTGACCATAACGTTTTCTGGTTGTCGTTTGTATTCTTTTTCCAAGTTCAATCATTGCTCGCAATTCAATAGCTTTTGTTTGCCCAATACCCGAAATCTCCTTGAGTTCACTAATAGATGCTTTGCGAAAATTATCCAATGTCCCAAAATGTTGCAAAAGTTCTAAAGCTAAATTTAATGATGAGTATTTTTTCCGACCCGTCCGCAATAATATTGCAAGTAACTCAACATCGGACAAATACTCTTCACCTAAAAGTTCTAAACGCTCTCTTGGTTGCATTGGATAAAATTTCTCTTTTAATTCGTACATACTTACTTATACGAAAAAACAAATCGTTTGTCACTGACAAATTAAAAAAATATAAAAAAGTTCTGACAGAATCAGAACTTTTTTATATTTTTTTACTGACCTTTCTGTCAGTAAATTTTTATTCTACTGTTACTGCTTTAGCCAAATTACGGGGTTTATCAACGTCAAGACCACGTTGCATTGAGGCATAGTAAGCAATCAATTGTGTTGGGATAACCATTGAAATTGCTGACAAATAAGGGTGAACTTGATTGATTACAATTGTATCATCTTCACGTGCCACTCCTTCTTCAACGATTGTAATTGCTGAGGCACCACGCGCCACAGTTTCCATCACATTACCACGAGTATGGGCTGCTACTTCTTCATTATTAGAAATCAAAGCAAGAACTGGAGTCCCTTTTTCAATCAATGAAATCGTTCCATGTTTTAATTCTCCAGCTGCAAATCCTTCACATTGGATATAAGAAATTTCTTTTAATTTAAGCGAAGCTTCCATTGCAACATAATAGTCTTGTTTACGACCGATATAAAAGGCGCTACGCGTTGTTGGCAATAGTTCTGATACAATAGCCGCAATTTCATCTTTTTCAGATAAAGTAGACTCAATAGATTGAGCCACTAAAGAGAGTTCTTTAACCAAATCAAAGTCTTTAGCTTTTGCTTGTCCCTCTGCTTCCCCAACTGCTTTGGCAAGAAAAGCCAAAGTTGCAATCTGACCAGTATAAGCTTTTGTTGAAGCTACCGCAATTTCAGGACCAGCTCCAATTAACATTGTGTAAGTCGCTTCGCGAGACAAGGTAGAGCCAGGAACATTTGTAACAGTTAAGCTAGGAAGTCCTAATTCATTTACTTTTACTAAAACTTGACGACTATCTGCTGTTTCCCCAGATTGTGAAAGGAAGATAAAGAATGGTTTTTTGCTCAATAATGGCATATCATAGCCCCACTCTGATGCAAGACCAAGTTCAACAGGAGTATCCGTAAGTGCTTCAAGCATCATCTTCGCACCAAAACCAGCATGATAAGAGGTACCAGCAGCAATAATATAGATACGGTCTGCTTCTTGAATACCTTTGATAATGTCTTGATCAACTTTCATCGTGCCATCTTCATTGGTATAAGTCGCAATCAGTTTACGCATGACAGCTGGTTGTTCATCAATCTCTTTAAGCATATAGAATGGATAAGTTCCTTTTCCAATATCTGACAAATCAAGTTCAGCAGTATAAGAATCGCGTGAAATTATTTGACCTTCATAGTCCATCACTTCAACCTTATCTTTTGTCAAAACAACTAGCTCTTTATCATGAATTTCCATAAATTCTGATGTTTCACGAATCATTGCCATTGCGTCTGAACAAACCATATTATAACCATCGCCAAGTCCAATGAGGAGTGGAGATTTATTTTTTGCTACATAGATTAAATCTGCATCTTCTCTGTCCATGAGCGCGAAAGCATATGATCCTTGAATTAATTTCAAAGCTTTTTTGAACGCTTCAAGAGTTGTCAAATTTTCTTCTTCTGCAAACTTAGCAATTAAGTGAACCGCAATTTCAGTATCAGTTTGTCCTTTAAAGCTGTCATTCATCAAAAATTCATTTTTAAGTTCTACAAAGTTTTCAATGACCCCATTATGAACCAAAACGAAACGACCAGAACTTGAAGTATGAGGATGAGCGTTGTCTTCTGTTGGTTTTCCATGAGTTGCCCAACGGGTATGTCCAATCCCACTTGTCCCCGAAACATCAATCCCAAGCTTAGCTCTTAAATCTGCAATACGTCCCACTGATTTAACTAATTTTGCAGCCGTTTTTTGACCATTTACAAAAATTCCTGCTGAATCGTATCCACGATATTCGAGTTTTTCAAGTCCTTGCATCAAAATATCAGTTGCATTTTTGCTACCTACAACACCAACAATCCCACACATAATAAAGCTCCACTTAACTCACTAATTAAATTGGTATAGTTAATTATTTTCTAATTTTTTATTTATAAATAGCATTATAATACACTTTTTGGTTCATGTCAAGGAAAAATAATCTAATTTTATATAAAAAACGGAAATTGGTATAATATTAATTGCAACAATAATAAAAGCCAATTAATAATTAATTGGCTTTTTTAGCTGCTTCTTGGTATTTAATAAATGTCGGATAAGTGAACAACAATAGACTCATTCCTTCTAGGAAACCACCAATTGTATCACTCGGATAATGGACCCCTACAAAAATTCTTGAAAACATGACTGTTGCAATCAATATCAAACAGAGAATTCCTAAGGCAATCTTAGAAGATTTATTTTTTAATTTTCTAAGACAAATAAAGAAAATACTTCCAAAAATAATTGTTGCAAATATAGAGTGACCACTCGGAAAACTTTTTCCAGCTTCATTCGCAAAAGCAGCTAGACGATGAATTTCTGGACGGTCACGCCCAATAATCATCTTAATCGCTGTGTTGATAAGCAAACTTGATATGACCATTGTAGCAACCCAAATCGTTGCTTTCTTTTCTTTAAATATCAAATAGAGAACCAAAGCAAGTAAGACGGCTACAATTATACCACCCTTATCCCCAAAAATATTTATCATGTGAGAAAAAAAGAATGTGAGTCCCGAAGAACTTTGTAAGTGAAAAGCCCAGTTTTGAATCGGAGAATCAAACGGGAGAGGAGCGTGTGTGTAATATATTTTCACAAGTACAGTTAAAATTAAAAAGGCGAGGGTCGTCAAAGTACCCAAAATATAGTAATTTTTTTTATTCATAATATAAGTTTAGTTTTCTATAGACTCCATAAGGAGATGAAAAATTGATCCTTTCGGAGTATTGTTTGTGACAAAGACTTCAGCATGGTTTAATTGCGCATATTGTTTAGCAATCGCAAGCCCAAGACCTGTGCCAGGAATTTCACTCGAACGGGATTTATCAATACGATAAAATCGTTCAAAAATATTAATTTTTTCTTCTTCTGGAATACCCACTCCTTCATCAGCAACTTGCAGCTCTACTTGATGATTTTCAGAACTAATTTTTACTTTAATTTCTGAATCTTGGGGTGAATATTTTCCAGCATTTTCAATAAAAACAATGATGATTTTATAAAGTGACATTTTATCAGCCCTGACAAAAATCCCGCTTTTTCCATTAAATGTAATTTTTTGGCTCAAAGCAGGTTGAATTTCACTGACCACTTTGTCAGTAAATTCAGTCAAGTTAAATTTTTCTTTATTTACTTCCAAATGATTTCCTCGAGAAATTGTCAGTAAATTTTCAATAAGTCCTTTCATTCTCAGGGACTCTTCATCAATATAAGAAAGCGAGTCATCAATAATTTCGGGATGCTCATGCCATCTTCTTTTTAATAAAGTGACATGCCCACGAATTGCAGCAACGGGCGTCCTCAGTTCATGTGAAGCATCCGAAACAAACTGCTGCTCATTCTCAATTTTTTGATTTAATCTGTTTAATAAGCGATTAAAACTTTGACTTAGCTGACGAACTTCAATTGGATTTTTACTGACTGGTAATTGTTTAACTTCTTTTTCATCAGTCGCTAACATCATATCAGTCAAAGGCTGGCTAATTGTATTTGCGGCCTTTCGAATTAAAATTAGAGCGATAAAAAAGAGAATAATCATGACAGCGACAATGACTAATATCGCCCTTATCATTGATTTTACAACAATATTTATGTTTAACCATAATTCTACTTTGTTCCCATTCTTGGCCGTTTCTGAGCTATACCAAAAAATAACATCTTTTGACAGACTAAAATTGCCCCAAGAAAGCCGTGACTTTAAAAAATGTGATGTGCCATGACTTTCATCAATATCTCCAGAAGCCCTTGTTAGTCTAACAAAAGTAGATTTTTCATCTTTTTCACTATCCAGTTTAAATTCATCACAGTTTACGTTACCATTTTCTGCCGCTTCTTGTACCGAAGAAATCAGAGACGTCCCCTCACTCTCTCGGATTTGTAAACTTGTAAAAGCAACAATTCCTGAGACAATTATCGTAACAAGGAGTGTAAAAATCAAAAATATACGGACAAAAGTTTCTGTGATGATGTTGGCACTTGTTTTAGATTCTGTTTTTTTCATTCGTTAGTTTATTTTAATATTTTTCAGAGATGAATATGATTGCCCCTTTGAAAGTTGTGCCTTCAATTTTCGATATTCTAATAAAGTCAAGGTAATCATTACCAAATCAACCACACACAAGGCAAGCATTGGAATCGCCCCATGATTGAAAAATTCGAACATTTGATAAGTGATAAAACCAAGCAAAAGCACGATTGATAAAGGGTATGACCATAAAATCTTGCGCCAGAGCAAAGCGAGCGTCACCAATTTTAAGGCACCATGTAGGAGTAGATAAATAACAGCAAATAGAGTCGCATCACTTGTCACTCTCTCTCCTGCATTTGTAATCATGCTTGAAAGTGGAGCAAAAGCAATCGATGCTGCTAAATGTTGAATTGTTGATTTTATCAAATCAAGTGGAATAAAAATCAAAAGTAAACCAGATAAAAATTCAACGAATGCAAAAATACTTTTCCCAAGAAGCATGGCGTTAAAGCTGACATCCAATAATTCTTCTTTGTTTTTTACTTTTTCCATGGTCTACCTCTTTTCATTTTTCAACCTTCGTCATTCAAGCGATAGCCTACTCCACGAACTGTTTCAATCAGAGATTTATGATTTGGAAGATCAATTTTAGCACGCAGATAACGCACATAGGCATCTACTGTATTTTCCTGACCATCAAAATCCATTCCCCAAACATCATCCAAAATATCTGCTCGACTAACCACTATACCACGATGTTCTAAAAAATAACTTAACAAAGCAAATTCTCTTTGAGTCAAATTCACTGTTTTTCCCGCTACTTCCGTTGTATGAGCCGTTAAATCTACCTTTAGATAATCAAGTTCATATACTTTTGAGCAAGAAGTTGACCACTTTCTAAAGATAAGTCTCAGACGAGCTAAAAGTTCTTCAATTTCAAAAGGTTTAGTGATATAATCATCCGCTCCAGCATCTAAACCAGCAACTTTATCACCAATATAATCACGCGCCGTTAAAAATATAATCGGTGTGTTGGGTTGAATTTTCTTCATGCGTCGTAAGACGGTCAAACCATCTAATTTGAGAATCATCCAATCAAGCAAGACGACATCTACCGCTGGTTTTGCTTGCTCAAACACCTCTAAGGCAGCAAGACCATCAAAAGCTGTTGATACTTGATAATCTTCAAAGACTAATTCTTTTTTAACATAATCAGAAATACTAGGTTCATCTTCAACAATTAATACATGATAAGTCATTTCCTCCCCTTTCTCTTTAACAGCTTTCTTTATTTAAGTTTTAACTGCCAATTTATTATATCAAGCCTAAAACAAAAAAACCATACGTTTTTTCTGAATAATTAATGATATTTTATCATTTTTTAAATTAATCTTCGTTAATGAAGTCTTCAATTAAATAACGCGGACGTTGTTTAACTTCAAGGAAAATTTTCCCGATATATTCACCAATTACACCCAAGGCCAACAAATTCGCTCCACCAAAACCAACAACAACTAGCATGATTGAGGCCCAACCAGCAACATCAGAACCATTGACAAAATGACGGGCAATGATATAAATTGCTCCTACAATGGCCAAAATAAACCAAATTAAGCCAATCCAAAAAATTAGACGCATAGGTGCTGCCGAGGTAGAAGTAATTCCGTCGATAGCGAAACTAATCATTTTCTTCAAAGGATATTTGCTTTCTCCGGCAAAACGCTCGCCGCGTTTATAGTATACAATCTCAGATTTGTAGCCAACTAAAGGAACCATGCCTCGCAAAAAAAGATTTTGCTCAGGAAATTGTGCTAAACCTTCTAAAGCACGACGACTCATTAAACGAAAATCCGCATGGTTAGGAACACTTTGGCTACCCAATCCTTGCATCAATTTATAAAAAGCTCCTGCTGTTCTTCTTTTGAAAACAGTATCCGTTTCACGATTATCTCGTACTCCATAAACAACATCACAGCCGTCATTTTCAAATTTTTCGAGCATTTCATCGATGGCATTAATATCATCTTGTAAATCAGCGTCCATTGAGATAACACAATCTGCGAGATTTCTAACCGTCAATAGGCCAGCAAGCAAAGCATTCTGATGTCCGCGGTTTCTTGTAAGATTAATTCCACTAAACATTGAATTTTCTGCATGTTTTTCTTTTATTTTTTCCCAAGTTTTATCTTTTGATCCGTCATTAACATAAACGATTCTACTTTTTGGACTAATGATATCATTCGAAATTAATTGTTCGTATTTGGCCTTGAGACGTTCGGAAGTTTCATCAAGTACCAGTTCTTCGTTGTAAAATGGCACGACCATATAAAGAATCTTAGTCATATTCACTCCTTAACTCTTTTTTTCTTTTTAAATTGATTATCAATTAAACCTAGACTTGCTAAGGCAATCATTACTGGTGCAAATTGATAAAGATAACGTGAATTTGTTTCCCAAAGAATAAGGAAAAAACTCAATCCAACAAAGGCTAAAGCTGGAACAAACCAAGGATTTGACCAGTTCTTTTTACGACTTAAAATCCGCCAAATTTGTCGCCAAAGCAATACAGCTAAGCCAATCCAATACAGCGTTTGAACAGCTTTAAGCATAAACCAACCTGTAATATTCCCCGGTCCATCTAAAGAAGTTAAAGATGTTCCTGACAGGTAATCGAAATAACGATTAATGAATTTATTTTCATGGTAATAGGTATAAAAAGCACTATTCAAGTCGCCATAGAGCCACGTATAGGACAATTTCCGCCCTATTTGTCTGACAATACCAGCAGGTCCCATTTTCTTAATATTATCAATAAAAAGTTGTTTATCTGCCTCTTTTTTCGCCTCATAAGTGGGGAAAGATTCAGAATACTGACGAATCTTTTTATTAAATCCCCCTGTTTTATTGCTAGGCGCCCAAGACATGGCAATCCAATGCATCATCGGGAGATTATGACGTTCATTTGCTTCCTGTGAAAAAGCAGGCTCTGTCGCAATTGTTGCTTTGACCATGAAATGTCCCCAACAAATAAGAGAGCAAACATAGGGATTAAAAGTAAAAGTTGCTTCCACTTTTTATTAAGGCCTAAGAAAACCAATGCAGCAATAAGTACAATTAAGACAGTCGGTTTAAATTCATAACCTAAAACTGTCAGTAAAGTAGCCAAGAAATACCAGAGAATTTGTCGATTTAACTTGTCTGATTTAATTGCATAAATGAAAAATAACAATCCGAAAGATACAAAAGGCAAAGTAATCGTATCACTATAAAGTTGCGCGCCATATACATAAAAAGGTAAGAAACCAAGTGCACAAACATTATATAAAATGGCATGTCTTTTCCCACTTAAAGCTTTAACACTCAAAGTTCCAGCTAGAACACCAAGACTTGTCAGCAAAGCAGAAACGGCTGTAACAACCCACATTTTCAGCAGAACATTCTCAGCAAAAGGAGAAAAAATCTGATTAAATAAGATTCCTAAAAATTGATTATTAGGATATCTCAGGAAGTAACCTAAACGTGAGGCTGTTTCTGGGAGAAGCCCAAAAGACTGACCATGTAACTCTGTTGTAGAATTAAAAATGACAAAGTAATCCCAAGCATGCTTGCTATCAGGAACATGAATCATAAAAAGAAAGGGCAAAATAAAGGTCACGAGCGCTACTGCCCAAAAACTTATTTGATAATATTTTTTTACTGACAAATCTGTCAGCAAAAAAGATTTACTTTCTATTTTACTGACAGACTCGTCAATGATTTCCATTTCATTTTTTGGAGCAAAAAGTTTTTTTGATAATCTAAAAATCCCAATAAAATAAAAATAAGCTGCTACTAAAAGAAGATTTCCTAACACAAGTGCAATAATATGATCACTATTCCACGACTTCGTAATTGATACAGCAATCCCATTAATTAAAATAAAGAGCCCTATCATTAAAGTAAGACAGAATCTTTTTTTATACTTAATAAATACTATATTATTCATATTACTATTTTACCATAGCTTGGCCTTTGTTTCTTATAATAACCTTAATTTTCAAATGATAAATTCTCATTTTTAACTTTGAATCTAAAAAGTACAATAAAAACAAATTTTAAATTTTATTTTTATGATTGTGTCTTTCTTTTTAATTCATTATTAGTGCAACAATTATCCCCAAAATAGTTCCACCAACGACTTGAATTGGTGTGTGTCCTAATAATTCCTTTAGATTCTTGTCCACTTTAATTCCAGCATTTTCAACATTTTGCAACATACGATTGATAATTCTTGCTTGATTCCCTGCCTGCCGTCTAATTCCTTGGGCATCATATAAAACAACAAAAGCTAACACAGTTGCAATCGCAAAAAGAGGAGACTCAAAACCTTGTCTTAATCCCGTTGCGGTTGCCAAAGCTACCACTAATGAACTGTGAGAACTAGGCATTCCTCCGGTTGCAAAAACTAATTGCCAATTGATTCGATGAGTTCGGATGAGCTCAATCCCTATTTTAATGAGTTGTGCTAAGGCCCAACTCACAATTGCTGTCAGTAGAATTTGATTATGCAATATCTGACTAAAAAAATTCATAACCCCTCCTTAATTTCCCCTAAATTAAAACCCCTCACTTACTACTCTTATTATACTATATAAGCCTTTTAAATCTTGACTTATTTGCTGACAAAACAAAGAAATTTTATCATAAAACTAGCATGAATTTTAAATGAAAAATACAAAAAGAACAAGTTTAACCTTGTTCTCTGAGTTTTTCTAATTGTTCCTTGAAGAGGTCAGGAGCATCAACTTGAAACTCCATAAGCTCTCCACTTGTTGGATGTTCAAATCCTAGCGTTTCTGCGTGAAGAAACTGCCCCTTATTGGGTGTTAGAGTTTTATTCGGGCCATAGAGCGGGTCACCTGCAACAGGATGACCAATATAATGCATATGAACTCGAATTTGATGTGTTCGTCCAGTTTCCAAGCGTAAAGCAATTAAAGTATAACCAACAAAACGTTCTAAAACCTCGAAATGAGTCACAGCAGGTTTCCCACCAGACACAACCGCTTGTTTTTTTCTGTCTTTAAGATTACGACCGATTGGGGCCTCAATTGTCCCTTTATCATTGGCAAGCTCTCCATGGACAATTGCTAAATAGCGACGTTTGCTGGTCTTGTCTTTTAATTGAGCAGCTAAACTTTCATGTGCTTTATCATTTTTAGCAATCATCAAAAGACCACTAGTATCTTTATCAATCCGATGTACAATTCCCGGGCGAATGACTCCATTGATACTTGAAAGGTCTTTTATATGATACATAATTGCATTCACTAAGGTTCCAGAAGCATGTCCTGCCGCAGGATGAACGACCATTCCTTGTGGCTTATTGACGACTGCAACATCTGAATCTTCATAAATAATTTCCAAGGGTAAATCTTCAGCCGCAACATCAAGGACCTCGGCTTGCGGAATCTCAAATTCGATTCTATCTCCCGTTTTCACTTTATATTTTGCTTTTTTTGCTTCATTATTGACAAAAACTTTGTCATTTTTTATAAGCTCTGTCAGTAAACTTCGAGAGTACTCTGTTTGATTTGCAAGTGCTTTATCAAGACGCAAATCTTTATTTTCTTCAGTAATTTTTATTATAGGCAATCGATTTTTCCTTTTTCATAGAGGTTTTAATGCTACTTACTGTCACTCGTTTTTTAAAAAGCTTATTTTGTTTCTTTGTCCGTCAAAATTGCAATAAATAGAACAACAAAACCGACAGATAGTAAGATATCTGCGATATTAAAGATTGGAAAATTCATAAATTCTGTTTGAAACATATCGACAACAAAACCTTGACGAACGCGGTCCATAAAATTCCCTAAAGCTCCCGCAATAATCAAAGTTAAGCCAGCAAAATACCAATTTTGTCCCATTTTTTTCCACAAAAACCATAGTGCAACAATGAGTACAATAGGTGTCAAAACAAGGAAAAACCATTGTTGACCAGAAAATGATGACCAAGCAGCCCCATCATTTTTAATATAAGTCAGGCTCAATACATCTGGCCAAATTTTTTTTGTATCTCCAAGTTGAATATTAGCAACAACCCAATTTTTGAAAACTTGGTCAGCAATAATTCCAACAACGATAATTACAAGTGACAGTAATTTTTTCATATTTTAATTATACCACACCGCGTCAACGAGGGTCAATAAATATCATAAAATAGACTTTTAGCCCTTTTCAGAAATAGAAAGCCCCCAAAAATCAGAAAATTCCTTTAAAAATACTTTCTGTCAGTCAATGAATTCTTTAGCACTAAAAAAAACTTATAATGCTTTGCCTTCTAGCACTATAAGTTCAAGTCGTTAATTAAATTAGTCTCTCTAGCTGTTTATTGTCATCATTTTTAAAACTTTTTTGAAAGACTTTCCCTTAACTCCTCAATAACATAATCTGATAGTTTACTCCCTTATATTCATATAATCATGCCATTCAACTATTTTTTTATTTTCAATAAATATGATTGAGCAAAAACTTTCAGTCTGTGTGTCATTATTGACTAAAACTTTATACTCTAATGTTATGACCTCTCTTTCTTTGCTTTTATCCTTGTACACCCCTAGAAGTTCCCCAGAGGTTAAGGGAACACTATAATCTTCAAACCAAGACAGATAATCTTTTTTATTCATTGACTTTGGGAAATCTGCGAAAGAAAAATTAAAATGAAAAATTGCCTTATCATCTACTGCCTCCCAAAAGCTACTTCCATTAACTTCACCCTTCAATCCTTCCATCACTAAATCAAAAAATACTTTTGAGTGTTCATTATAGCCATATTCCATGCTGCACTCCTCCTTTAAATCTATTTTTATTTTACAAAACTAGTATAATATATTATAGATGACAAATGTATGTCATCAATAAATATTTTTAGGAAAAAAATGAAAATAGAACGATTAATCAATATTATTATGTTGTTATTAGAAAATGATACGATTTCTGCGAATTCACTTGCTCAACGATTTAGCGTAAGTAAAAGAACAATATTGCGGGATATGGATAGTCTGATTTTAGCTCACATCCCAATCTATACTACACGAGGTCCCAAAGGGGGATTTGGAATTATGGATAGTTACAAATTCAACAAACGACTTCTTACCGAATTTGATATTCAAAATATCTTGATTGCACTTTCTGGACTTTCTGAGTTTACGGCTGATAAAGAAACAGCTTTAACCATCGACAAACTGAAAAGTTTACTACCAAATAAAATGAATAATCTTAAGACTCTGATTGATTTTGAAGAGATTCATGAAGCTCTCTCCGCTGCAAAAAAGTTAATATTTTTTGCCATTCAGCATTCTAAGACAATAGAAATCAGCTATATTGACCAGAATGGTCAACAAACTGAGCGAAAAGTAGAGCCCTATCAACTTTATTATAAAAATACTAGTTGGTATCTTTATTCCTATAGTTTAGATAAGGGGGATTTTCGAACCTTTAAACTTTCTCGAATAACTTCAATATCATTGTTAGAAAAAGAGTTTGACCAAAAATCTTTTAAGTCCACTGATAATACAAATCCAAATCTTAATTTTTCTTTAAGCAAAATAGAGGTCATCGTGCATAAAAAATCTCGTGATAAATTAATTGAAGGAGTTGAAACAGGTGAATTGCTAGAGGTTGATAAAAACCATTATCAAACCACTCTTGTTCTACCAGATCATGAGTTTGGTTATCAATATTTAGCTAATTTTGGCACAACTTTAAAAATAATTGGTCCAGATTTTTATCTCAAAAACTATGTTGAATGGTTAGAAAA
>NZ_BCVK01000028.1 GCF_001591705.1 Lactococcus cremoris subsp. cremoris NBRC 100676
ATTCAGTACTTCTTTTTTATTTTATGCTCTAATTAATCGTTTTAAACTTGAAGTAACTAAGAAAAGAACAATGAAAATCAAAGTTATTGCGGCAGAGGCTGGCGCATCCATATAATAAGAAGCAATCAAACCAGCATTTAACCCAATAAAACTAACAATAACTGAGATAAAAAGCACAGCCTTGAAAGATTTTCCTAATCGCATCGCAATCGAAGCTGGTAACACCATGATCGCTGATACCAATAGAGCTCCCGCTGCCGGAATCATCAGTGCAATCGCAATCCCTGTCACAATATTAAAGGCAATTGAAATCCAGCGAACTGGAAGTCCATCAACAAATGCCGTATCTTCATCAAATGTCATCACATAAAGCGGACGTAAAAATAGAATAAATCCAAGTAGAACAACCGCCGCCAAAACAAAGAGCATAATTACTTGCGAAAGTGAAATTGTGATAATTGAACCAAACAAATATTGCTCTAAACTTACAGAGGTTGCTCCTTTGGAAGAATTTAAAATTAATAAAGCAATAGCAAGACCCGCCGACATCAAAATCGCCGTCGCAATTTCCATGTAATTATGATAAATCGTTCTCAAATATTCTAGAAAAACTGCAGCAATCACTACGGTAATTAAAGTAGTAATCGTTGGATTCCAACTTAATAGCACGCCAAAGGAAACACCCGCTAAAGAAACATGCGATAATGTGTCCGACATTAGACTTTGTCTACGCAGGACAAGAAATACACCAAGTAATGGCGAGAAAATTGAAATTGCTGTCGCTGCTAAGAGAGCATTCCTCATAAAATCATACTGGAATAATTCAAACATTTGCTTTCTCCTCTAATTCTTCTTGCGCTTCTTGGAGAACTCTATCACGGTCAGTATGCAAATCAAAACAAGCGAACTTTCCATTTTTGTCTTTTAATAGATGAATGTTACGATCAGCGAAATCTTTCACTTCCTCAGGATCATGAGTGACCATTAGGACTGCTTTCCCATGCTTATGGGCCGCATGATGCATCAATTGATAAAAATCACTACTTGATACATCATCCATACCAGTTGTTGGTTCATCAAGGATAAATAAATCAGGGTCACTAGCAAACATTCTCGCAATAGCAATCCTTTGCTTTTGACCTCCCGAAAGTTCACCAATTCTTTTATCGCGATAGTCCCACATACCAACTGAATCAAGAGCTGCCTTGACATGTTCTAAATCATGAGCGCCCATTTTTTTAAACCATCCCTGTCTTGGATAGCGTCCACTCATGACAAATTCATGAACAGAACTTGGAAATCCTGCGTTAAAACTTGCAACTTGCTGTGGAAGGTAGGCGATTCGTAACTTTTCTCCTCTATTATTTTTAGAAGAAATCGTTATTTTCCCTTTCTTTGGTTTTAAAATACCCAAAGTTGTTTTAATTAAAGTTGATTTTGCCGCTCCATTTTCTCCAGTTAAGGTGACAAATTCGCCAGAGTCCACATGGTAGCTAATATTTTCTAACACTGGCTCTCTATCATAGTAGAAGGTCAGATTTTCAACATTGATATATCTCATTTTTTTCTCTTTTTATCTTTAATAGTGGCCCTAATTATAGAACTATCTAGTGCCTCTTATTTTTTATTCAAAAACACGAAACTCCCGTTCATAAGAACGAGAGTTTCAAGGAGTTTTATGAAAAGATATTTTTGGAAGAAGTTCATTATAATTCCTTCTTCTTAATTTTCCCTTAAACTCACTTGATTGTTTTCTTCAAAGCTGTCAAGTTTTCTTGCATCAATGTGAGATAGTTATCCCCATTTTTTTTCTGTTGATCCGACAAGCCTTCAACGGTATTGATACCAATTAGATTTGCTCCAACTGATTTTGCCAAAGTTTCTGCAATTTTACTATTTGCATTTCCTTCAAAGTAAACATTTTTAAGTCCGGCTTTTTCCATTTCAGTCTTTAAAGTAGCAAGTGTTGAAGCTGATGGCTCAACTTCTGGGTCGAGTCCAGCAATAGCAATTTCTTTCAAACCATAATCACGTCCAAGGTAAGCAAATGCTTCATGTTGTGTGATAAATGTTTTTTGCTTGGCATTTTTTAGAGTGTCAAATTCACTATCTAACTTTTTCAATTTGACAACATAGTTTGCTGCATTCTTTTCAAAAGTTGTCTTATCTTCTGGGAATTTTTTCCCTAATTCCTCAGCAATTGTATTAACTTCAATAATTGCTTGCTTTGGACTAATCCAAGTATGTGGATCTCCTTTAATTTTATTGACATCTTTGCTTGCTTCTATTTTGACTCCTTTATTATTCACTTTCAGAGCCCATTTTTCAAGGTCATCAGAATTATAAATAATAGCTTGAGCATTTGTCATTGTTGCAACTTGCTTGGCACTCGGTTCAAATTCGTGAACTTCTTGATTCGCCGGAACAATATTTTCGATTTTAACCTTATCTCCAACAATTGCTTTCGTAAATTCATACATCGGCTCAAAAGTTGTCACAACTTCTGGTTTGTCTGCTGTTTTTTGACAACCAGCAAGAAGTAAAACTGCCGGAATAGCAAATAACATCAATATTTTCTTCATCGAAACTCCTCCGTAAGTACTGATAAGAATTGACTTATCACTTTTTGTTCTTCGTCAGTAAATTTGTCTCCTAATTCTTGGTAGGTACTTAGAGTTTTCTCATGATGAGCAGCATGCTCTTTAGCAACTGGAACTGCTTTTTCTGTCAGGCTCCAAAGGACTACGCGTTCGTCATTTGTTGCCCGACTTGATTTAATCAGTTCTTGCTCTTGTAATTTTTTGAGAGCTTTAGTTACCGCTGCTGGCGAAATCTTGAGTTGCTCGGCAATTCTCGCGTTTGTCGAAACCTCTGCAGCTAGAATCATTAAGATATGTTCTTGCGTGCTTGTTAGCTTAACATTACTTTCGCATTCGCCAAGTAATATTTCATGTTTGTTTTCTGCAAACTGCATAATTGCCCCAAGAAACTGGTCGATTTGATTTGCTAAACTCATAGTATTTCGTCCTCCATAATTAGTTTACTGGTTAATTATATAGTAAAGTAAAAATAATGTCAACCAGTTAACATTATTTTTACTTTACTATTTGATAAATTCTTCCATCCTTAAGCCGAACATCAAAACAATAAGTTTTATTACTAACAGTTTGACCACCGCTAGTTGAATCAGCTGACAGATCTGTCAGTAATTTGTAAGTTAAATTTCCACAATCAAAATTAAGTTGACCACTCGTTTTCAAATCCTTTTTAAGAGCCAATGAAACCATTAATTCGGCTGTCAGTCGCTCCTTTTCTATTTTCAATTGCTGAGCTGTAAGCACCTATTTTTGCAAATAAAACTGTAGAAATAAAGAAAAAATTAGCAGTAAAACCAAAGTATATAAAAGTATCCCTCCTTTTACTTTGTATCAGTAAATCGATAAATAAATACTCGCTCACCTCCATTAGCAAAATCAATTGTTATTTTTATCAAATTTTCTTCTGCCTGAATTTTTGCTCCTTTTAAATCATAAAGCATCGGTTGGTATCCTTGCCCTTTATCATCACTTTTACGAAAATCATCCCCTACTAATCCGAACCGTAACTTCTTATCTTTGGTCACATACAAAAAATTTTGATTCACATTGTCTAATTTTGCTCCGGAGAGTTCTGAACGCATTTGTTCACAAAATATTTGCCAATCTTTCCTACTATCATTCTGGCTTATTTTCATCTGTTCTTCAATCATTCTAGTCAGCCCTGAGATGACTAGCACTGAACCAGAAATTGCCAAAAGTGCTACGAGACATTCAAGTAAAGTAAATGCCCTAATTTTGAGCTTCAAGTCGCAAAATTTCCTTTCCATGGTCACTAATAATGGTTGCAGTCGAATCTTGTCTTATTTTTATAACAGAACCATTTAACGATAGTTCCATCAGCTGACTTTCTATTGCCATCTGAGCTACATTTAAGGACTCAATTTGTTGATTTTCTTGTACCTCTTGCTGACGAGAATTAGTAAGAGCACTTAAGAGAAAAGTGACCAAAAAGCTCAATAATGCCATACTAATTAGGCTCTCAAGAAGTATACATCCCTTAATTGATTTTCTTTTTATATTTTCCACTCCCCATCTCCATTTGATATAAAATTGTTTTCTTCTCATAAGGTAAATAAACTTTGATTTTCTGTAAACTTGAGTTCCCCCCTTTCTCATCAAATATAATCAAAAATTCTGCCATTTCAACCTCTTTGGGAATATCTATCTCTTTGTTTTCATAAATCAATTTCCCATTTTCACTTCCTAAATTTTCTGAACTACTTTGTAGCGCTGCATTCTCCTGACTTATTTTGTATAAATTTTCAAACTGTAAAACAAAGAGTCTCCCTTAAATAAATGCACTGTTTGAGTCAATTCTGCTGAGAAAAAGAGGGTGATAAAAGAGACAATAAGTAATACCAGTAGAGATTCTAACAAAGTGAAGGCTCTAATCATCGAAATTGCGCTGTTCATTTTTATTCTGGTCATAGTAATCATCATAGGCCGTGACTTGCTTTTGCGTAATCATCCCCGCACTTAAAAGTTCTGATAGGTTTGGCTTATCATTATCATGATCCAACTCATAAAGTTGTGCCTGACTTTCAACTACTTTAACTACTGCTGCTTCACCAGTTTTTTGAACTTGTGCTTTTTCTTTTATCAAATTTGGCACAAAAAGCAAAATTAAAATACTGATAATTGCCAACACAATTAACATCTCAATCAAGGTAAATGCTTTTTGCTTTTTTTGCCAAAGCTTTCTTCCGTGAATTTTAATTAATGACAAAGCTTTGATCATTATTAAAGTTATATTTTCTATTTTCATAAATTTCCTTCCTTTTTTTAAATTCCAGAACCCATATTAGAATAAATGGGTAACGACATCGCTGCATACAATAAGACAATCATCAAAGCAACAAAAATAAAAATAAGGGGTTGTATTAATTGCATTAGACGGTCTATCTTAGAAAAGAATTGTTCCCAACATTCATCAGCATAAACAGAAAGCTCCAACCCTAATTTATCTTTAATCGCGCCGTACTCAATCATCAAAGAAAGTTCTGGTAAAAAAATCGAAAAATGACTGACAGCTTGCTCAAAATTCTGACCAGCCTTCAAACCCAAATCAAGTTTAATTCCAACTTCCGCAAAAATGCGAATTTTCTGCTTTTTCATCAATTCTATTATTTGTCGCAATTCAACTCCTTGAGCAATTAAATTTCCCCATTCTCTGGAGAAATAAGCGGTCAAATACAAGCGGATAAAAGAACTTACTAATGGAACTTTAACCAAAAAAGTAAAATTAGTGAGTGCTGAAAGATGTTTGAATATTATTATTGATAAACTTGTCAGTAAAACGATTAAAGCACCAACAGAAAAAAATACTAGCGGTAAATGATTAATTAATAAAGTAGCAAAATTATTTCCCTTATCAATTTGAGGTAATAAATAATTTTTCAAGCCCCACATAATTCCAATGAGAAATACCAACAATACAACTGGATAAGTTGCCACTTCAATTAATTTCTTTTTGACCTTAAGCTGCTTTTTTAAATGCAGTTCTACCAATTGCATGGTTCCTACTAAATTCCCATGCACTTCTACCAAAGCAAGTTGTGTCACAACATTTTTAGAACAAGAGAGACTATCTAAAATTTCAGATAATGAATTTCCAGAACTGAGACCTTGGTGCATTTTGAATACAAACTCTTTTTCTACTAATTTTGATAAAGCTAAAAAATTGATAACTTCTCCCAAATGGAAACCATTATTCAAAAGATTCCCCATCAGTTGTATCAATTTTGCTTGCTTGATTAATGCTAATTTTTTCCCTTTCGGCCTCAATAGCCGTAAGATGTCCGTTTGCATATAAGTTCTCAATCTTTTCATTCCATTTTTTCGGCGACCAAGTGTCAAATTTACTTTTCGCAATATCTAATACTCCTTTTCCCGCTATTAACCGTTGATAAACAACTGCCTCTAATCCATTTTTCAATTCCCAATCACTCAAACCCAATTCCAACAAACGTTGAACCACTCCCTTCACGGAAGCCGCATGGATAGTAGAAAAAACTGTATAGCCTGTTAAACTTGCACGCAATACAGCACGAGCTGTCTGCTGATCTCGAATTTCTCCAACAATTAGTAAATCTGGTCGGTGTCTTAAAGAAAGTTTAATTAATTCATCATAACTATTCCCAATTATATCATTAACTTGTAACTGAATAAAATCAGATTCAATTAATTCTACAGGCTCCTCAATAGTGATAACCTGTGCATTTGAAAAATGACGGTGGGCTAAGTCAAACATTAGTGAAGTTTTCCCAGACCCTACTGGCCCAGAAAATAAATAAAGTCCTCGTTTACATCGAAAATCCTGAAGTTTATCGTCATACCAAAACTCAAGTTCTTGTTTTTGGTCATGCAAAAGACGGATAACCAATGATTCATTTCCTTCAAAATCTCCCACTGTTGAAAGGCGCAAACGTTTTGCCGAACTTCCCTCTAGTTCATACCAACAAGCACCCAGCTGAACACGCCGGCGTTCACCAGTATTCATGCCAGCAAGAAATTTAAAATGAGTAAGTAATGCTAAACCAATCTCTTGGTTAAGTTCCTCTATATAAAGTTCGCCCTAATTGTTGACGAATATATATCTTATAAAGATTTCCTGAAGCAATTAAATAAATATCAGAAGCCTCCATCTCAATTGCCTTTTGAATGAGTTCTTGTGCTTTTTTCTGTACCATACTAGAATATACGCAATTTGTTAGTAAATGTAACTAAAAATAGTACAAAAAAAGTCGAAGAACTTTCGACTTTTTTTAATATAAATGACTAATCTAGCGATTCAATTGCTTAAATCAAAAGAAATCATCAAATAAGCTTAATTGATTATCATCAGGCATACCTTCAAGAACGCCCATATTGGTCATGTTTTCAATAATGGTTTGTGAAACTCCCCCACGTTTACGAAGTTCCATCTTACTCAAAAATTCACCCTCAGCACGCGCTGCGACGATTTGTTTTGCCACGTTTTCACCCAATCCGTCCATCGTTACAAATGGCGGAATCAAAGTGTCACCGTCAATGACAAACTCCGTAGCCTCAGAGCGGTAAAGGTCAATTTTACCAAAAGTGAAGCCACGCTCTAACATTTCATTACAGAGTTCCAAAGTTGTATAAAGGTTAGTTTCCACATTTGTAGCCTCAAAACCTTTATCCTTAATTTCT
The DNA here is from genome assembly GCF_001591705.1 of Lactococcus cremoris subsp. cremoris NBRC 100676. Taxonomy (GTDB): domain Bacteria; phylum Bacillota; class Bacilli; order Lactobacillales; family Streptococcaceae; genus Lactococcus; species Lactococcus cremoris. The sequence goes on from NZ_BCVK01000028.1 coordinate 7,272, forward strand.
TTCATTTTTGATTTGACTGCTTCAAGACCAGCCCCCATGACACCAATATCAAAGGCCGTTGCCCTGATAGAGAACCATGCGCAGTAATAGAAAATTGGATGATGTACTTTGAAATAAGCCACCCGCAGAGCCATCATAATATAAGCTGCCGCATGGGCTTTAGGGAACATATATTTAATCTTAGAACAAGACTCAATATACCATTCTGGAACCTCATGTTCTCGCATGGCTTCCACATATTTCTCACGTTCTTCGGCAGGAATTTTATTCCACATTCCCTTACGTACACGCTCCATAATTGTAAAAGCAAGACCATTTTCAAGTCCTTTATGGATGAGATAGACCATAATATCATCCCGACAACCGATAACACTTGAAAGGTCGGCAATTCCTGAACGAATTAAATCTTGGGCATTTCCTGACCATACGTCTGTTCCATGGGAAAGTCCAGAAATTTGCAGTAAATCAGCAAAGTTTTTGGGTTTGGCTTCGGCAATCATATTCATTGAGGTAAAAGTTCCCATTTCAGGAATTCCAAGAGTCCCGAGTTTTACTCCCAATTGCTCTTCGGTCAAACCTAAAGATTCTGTCCCGGTGAAAAGTTTCATCACTCCGGGGTCATCCATCGGAATGTCTTGAGGAACAATACCAGAAAGACTTTGCAATTTTCGAATCATCGTTGGATCATCATGTCCAAGAATATCGAGTTTCAAGATATTATCATGAATGGCATGGAAATCAAAGTGAGTCGTTTGCCATTCGGCATTGACATCGTCGGCTGGAAATTGAACTGGAGAAAAATCATAAACATCCATGTAATTTGGAATAACAATAATCCCTCCTGGGTGTTGACCTGTTGTTCGCTTGACACCCGTCGATCCGGCAGCTAAACGGTCAATTTCAGCATTGCCATAAAATTGGTCATAGTCACGTTCGTAGCCTTTGACGAAACCAAAAGCCGTTTTTTCGGCAACCGTACCAATTGTTCCTGCCCGAAAAGCGTAATCTTCCCCGAAAATATCACGAACGTCCAAGTGAGCCAAAGGTTGGTCATCCCCTGAAAAGTTCAAATCAATATCGGGAACTTTGTCTCCCTTGAAACCTAAGAAAGTTTCAAAAGGAATATCATGCCCATCTTTGATGAGTTTGTGGTCACATTTAGGACAATTTTTATCCGGCATATCATAACCTGAACCGAAAGATCCATCATCATAGCATTCAAAATATTGACATTCTGGGCAACGGTAATGAGGTGCCAGTGGATTTACTTCGGTTATTCCAATCATGGTCGCAACCAGTGACGAACCTACTGATCCCCGAGAACCAACAATATATCCGCGCTCATTGGAACGTTTTACAAGTTCTTGCGAAATAATATACACGACTGAGAAACCATTCCCCAAAATCGATCGCAGTTCTTTTTCAAGCCTTGCATCAATAATATCTGGCAATGGATTTCCATACCACTCGTGGGCTTTTTCATAAGTCAAGCGAACAATCCGCTCTTCTGAGGTTTCTCCTCCGTCAAAGACCATTTTAGGTGTATATAAATCATCACGAACAGGAGTGAGAACATCGAACTCATCAGCCATTTTTTGGGTATTGTCAATGACAATTTCACGCGCTGTTTTCTCATCAAGAAAACTAAAGGCTTCAAGCATTTCATCAGTTGTTCTAAAGTGAGCTTCAGGTAATGGAAGAGGTTTTGCATGCTCCCCGTGTCCTTGTGTCCAGTTAATTTCTGCCCCAAGACCAAGTGAGCGGACAATAATTTCACGATAAATGGCATCTTCCGGATTCAGATAATGGAGATTTCCTGTGGCCAGAACTGGCTTGCCAAGCGTTTTTCCGATTTTTATCAAATCTTTAAGCGTTTGTTCCAATTCTTTTTCTGATTTGAAAGAGCCGCCGACAACAAGTGAGCGATAAAGTGCTGGTGGGAAAACTTCAATGAAATCATAAAATTTAGCAATTTCAAGCGTTTCTTCAAAAGTTTTATTAATCGCTGCATCGAAGACTTCGCCGACTTCACAGGCTGAACCAACAAGTAATCCCTCGCGATTGGCTTCCAAAACTGACCGAGGAAGACGAGGAAGACCAGCATAATATTTCACATTTCCAAAACTAACAATCTTGAAGAGATTTTTAAGTCCTTCTTGTGTTTTAGCATATAAAGTCACGTGTTTTGGTCGTACTTTTTTATAAGAATCTTCACTGACCAACTTGGCATTAAGTTCTAACAGACTTGTCCACCCTGTGTTTCTGGTCCGTAATTCTTCCAAGAATACAAAGAGCAAACGCCCAGTTGCTTCCGCATCAAAATTGGCCATATGGTGATGTTCAAGTCCGATTTGAAACTTCTTGGTCAATTGTCCTAAACCAAAACGTTTCATTTCGGGATAGAGATTACGGGCAAATTCAAGAGTATCAACGACAGGTTGACTAATAATCGGCAGCCCATTTCGTGAATAGTTCATATTCATGAAGCCCACGTCAAAAGGTGCATTATGAGCGACAAGAATTGTTCCTTCGCAAAATTTTTGAAATTTCGTCAGTACTTCATAAAGCGGTTTCGCATTTTTGACATGGTCATCAGTAATTCCGGTTAGTTCTGTTGTAAATTCGCTTAAACGATAACCCGGATTAATAAATTCATCAAATTCATCAATGGGATTTCCTTTGTGCATTTTTGTTGCTGCAATTTGAATCAAATCATTATGAACTGCTGAAAGACCTGTTGTTTCGACGTCAAAGACGACATATGTTGATTCATACATATCAACATCTGTTTCATTAAATACAATTGGGATTTTGTCTTCGACAAGATTGGCCTCGACTCCATAAATAATCTTGACCCCATTCTTTTTACCTGCCGAGTGAGCCTCAGGGAAAGATTGCAAGCCCCCATGGTCAGTAATTGCAATGGCTTTATGTCCCCATTTTGCAGCCTGAGCAACTAAACTTGAAGCGGACGGAATCGCGTCCATTTGACTCATATTAGTATGGGCATGAAACTCAACACGTTTTTCATCAGACTTATCTTCACGAACATTTTGTGTCGGAATTTCAATCAAATCAGTCAATTGTAGCACTAAATCATTTTTGAAATTGTCCCGTTGAACATTCCCGCGAACTCGACACCATAGTCCCGCTTTAATTTGTTTGGCCAATTGAATTTCTTCTTCGCCACGTAACCACTTTTGCACATAAAAACTTGACGTGTAATCAGTCATTTCAAATTCAAGAAGATAACTGATGTTTCCTGTTTTACGTGATTTGATTTCGCGGAGTTCCCCTTTGAAGACATAACCTTCAAAAACAACAGGACCGTTAGTAGAAAATTCACTGACAGAACGCATCGGAGTGACTGGCTCATTATTTTTGATTTCACGACCCAGTTGAATTTTATCTGATTTTACAGCTTTGATTTGGAGAGCCACACGGTCAATGGTTGGTTTAGGTTTAATTTCAACAACCGCATTTGCCGTCATTACTAAGTCATCTTTATATTTGTCGTGTTCAATATTTCCTTGCACACGTAACCAAAGGGCATCAGATAGGCTGTCAGTAAAATTATCCGCTCCGTCAGTAAGAATTTTTTCATTCATGGCTTTAACGGTGCTGACAATTTGGTCAAATTGTGCAATTTCTTCGTCCTTACGACCCCATTTGGAAATCATAAAGGTTGATGTTTCATCAGCCATTTTCAATTCTAAAATATGATTGACTTTACCTGATTCTTTTCCTGTAAATTCGCGATGTGCGGCCTCAAAAACAAGACCTTCAAAGATAACCCCAAAGCCTTCCCCAGCGATGAAAGACATACTGGTAATTGGACTTTGTCCACTAATTTTTCGACCAAAGAAAATCCCATCAGAAAGTGCCGTCTCTACAAATTCTGGTTTGGCTTCTCTAGTATTTTTACTTTCACGTTCCTCTGAGCGTTGTTTTTTAAGCTCCGAAACTTGAGCTTGCTCTGCCGTTTGAGCGGCCAAGCGAGCGGCTACTTTTTCGGCATGAGCAGCCACCTGTAAGTCGGTTAATTGTTGATCAACCACTGGAATAATTTTTAATTTTCCGAAACCAAAATCTGCGAATTTTTCTTCTAAAATTGGAAAGTATTTTTCAACAAAAAAGTCCATTCGTGGATTATCTTCAACCATCAACTGAATTTTTTCTTCCTGCAATTCAAGATGATATTTCTTAAAAATACTTGAAAAAGCAGAATCACAAAGTTCAGGAAGTGTCAGCGCATATTGATAATAATCATTAAGGTTTTGCTCGTCAATGACTATTTCACGGCTACTGACAGAAATTTCTGTACGAGCGATTGTAGAAAAAGCTGTCTCTGTCAATTCTGTCAGTAATTTATATGTGTCAATTGGTAAAATCTCGTCAAAAATTAACTGAAAGTGCCAGAGCTTACTTGCCGTATGCACTTCAACATTTTCAATATCAGCATGCTCAAACTGTCTAGAACGACGCAAGTTTGGTGGCATTTTGATCTGATCCATCAATTTCTCAAAAAGATTTTCCATGTTTTTCGACCCTTTATCTTATTTTTTCTATCTTCAAATAAATAGAATTTCAGTTCTCATTATAGCATAAAAAAATGATGATTTACATGATTTTTTTCAAGAATAAAATAACTGACAAAGCTGTCAGTTAATTCATTTTTACTTACTAATGACCGACAGTTCTGTCAGTAAAATTATTTGTTCGTTGAATGATTATTTTCATCCATTTCCCAAAAATAGAGTGCTTCTTCCAAAGTCTGTGCCTCACCACGTTTCATATAACGAATCATGTGGCTGACCGTTTCAATTGTTTTAAATTCTGCTGGAATTCGTTCAAAGTGATTTAATGCTTTTTGAATTTTTTCTTCTTCTTTAAGCTTTTTCAATTGCGAAGCTAAAGATTCCTTTTTTCTGACACTTTCTTGCTCTAAAGATAGTCTTTTCTCAAATTTTCTTGAATCATATCTAAATAAAAGGCAAAAAGCCAATAAATACAAAAGAGAGATGACTAGTAACAGAAAAAATGATAGTTTGAAATAGACCCCGACCGCTATGATAGCAATGAAAAGAACCAGTTTAATAAATAAAGATTTACCCTGACGACGACGAATTCTCTGTTTATTAGAATGCTCCGAAAAAAACTCAATATTTCGCTCTACCTTTCATTCTCTCTGACTAATCGAGCAAGGATCCGATTAAAGCCTCGTGGATCTTTGTATCCATGTTCAAAATAAAAATCTGTAAACTCAATATCTTCAATTCTCAATTGTTGCTGAATCGCAAGTGAGAAAATATTAACATATTCTGCCATATCACTCGTTTTTCCGATACATTGTAAACCAAGAATTTGATGCGTACGTCTTTCATAAATCATCCAAACATTACTTGGCAGACGCCCTTCGAGATGTTCATTTAATAAGTGCACAGCATCTGCATCATAACCAAAATCAACCGCTTGTTTCATTGTAATTCCAGTCATGGCCATTACTAAATTTTTCATCGGAACATGATAAGTTCCTTGAGTACTCGTAATTTTTTGCCGAGCTTCTAGCAAATTAATAGCCGCAATTTCTCCGTCTCGAACAGCATCTGACGCATGTGGAAGATAACGATTCTCTTCTAATAAATTGACATAAGTCGTTGAGACGTCACCCACTGCAAAAACATCAGGACAGCTTGTTTGCATATATTCATCAACTACGACTGCCCCTCTATCCCCTAACTCAACTTGTTGATTCAAAAGATAAGAATTAGGACGAAAACCGATTGTAAAGATGACCCCATCAACAGCAATCTTTTGACCATTTGCTGTTTGAACCACCGTATTTTCTCCATCAACGCTAATTTCTGTTACTTCAGTATTTAATAAGAGACGAGTTCCTTCAGCATTCATCCAACTTTCCAACAAACGACTGGCAGGTTCATCAAGATAATCATTCAAAAGATTTTTATTGCGGTGAATGAGGGTCGTTTGAATTCCTCTATCTTGTGTAATTCGAGCAACTTCAACACCAGTCATTCCACCGCCAATTACTGCAATATTTTTAGCTGTTGCCAAAAATTCTTCAGCCTTTATTGCATCTTCCATACTCTTCAAAAAGTAAAGATTACTTTTTTTATCAAAAGGAACTGAGGTCATCGCCGGATATGAGCCCGTCGCTAAAATTAACTTATCATAATCGGTAACTTTTGTTTTCTTTGAGTTATTTCTACGGTAAAATACTTTTTTATGATTTGTATCAATTTCTTCTATCACAGTTTCCATCTGCATGTTCAATCCCGCTTCTTTTAATTCTTCTACCGAAGAATAGCTAGATTGAAAAAGCACAGATTTTTGACCCGCGAGGTAAGAAATAATTCCTTGAGAAACAAAAGAAACCTGATTACGCTTATCATAAAGCGTAATCTCGGCTTCTGGGTATTCTTCAAGCGCCCGTAAACCAGCACAAATTCCGGCATGGGAGCTTCCAACAATAACAATTTTCATCGTAAATCTCTTTTTTTATTTACTTAAAATTTCAATGGTATTAACAAGTTCATCTTTGTTGATTTCAACAACTTCACCTGTCGCACGAATTTTAACTTCAACGATTCCCTCAGCTGCTTTTTTACCGATTGTTACACGAACTGGAAGTCCAATCAAATCACTATCAGCAAATTTCACCCCTGCACGTTCATTACGGTCATCAACTAAAACTTGGTAACCTTTACCACGGAGTTTTTCTTCAAGTTCAGAAGTTAATTCCATTGCTGCTTCATCTTTAACATTGACAGGTACAAGATGAATGTCAAATGGTGCCAATTCTTTAGGGAAATTGATTGACCAGCTAAATTTGAATTCTTCTCTTGGTGTTTTTTCAACATAGATACGGGCAAATTGTTCCAAAATAGCTGAAAGCAAACGACTGACACCGATTCCGTAGCAGCCCATGAGCATTGGAATTGAACGACCATTGGCATCAAGAATATTAGCATTCATAGCTTCTGTATAGCGAGTGCCCAATTTAAAGATGTGGCCAATTTCAATCCCACGTGCAAATTTCAAAGTTCCACGGCCATCTGGTGAAATTTCACCTTCATTAACTGTGCGTAAATCAACAAATTCTTCAACTTCAAAATCACGACCGAAATTAGCATTCTTGTAATGATAGCCATCAACATTCGCACCAACCACTGCATTTTTAATTAACTCAACTTTGCGGTCAGCAATAATTCGAACATTTTCAAGACCAATAGGTCCAAGTGAACCAAAATGAGCTCCAAATTTTTCTTCAACTTCTGCTTCACTTGCAGCTTCAATAAATGACGCTCCAAGATGGTTAGTTAATTTCACTTCATTAAGTTGGTCATTCCCGTTTAACAAAATAACAATTAACTCATCATCAGCATGATAAACCAAAGTTTTAACCGTTTGTTCTTCATCAATTTCAAGGAAGTCTGATACTTCATCAATTGTTTTAGCCCCTGGTGTTGCTACTTTTTCAAGTTCAAGTTCTTCTGTATAAGCGACATTTGGTTCAAACTGGCTTGTTGCCATTTCAATGTTTGCAGCGTAATCGCCACCTTCAGCATAAACAATGGTATCTTCACCAGCAACCAACCATTTACCAAGTTCTTCTTGGATTTCTGAAAGGACAGATTCTGGAATTTCATCAATTGAAGTAATATTTTTACTTAAAACAAGCCATTTTTCGAGATTGATGCGGTCATCAGTAATCGCAATAAACTCTTGACTATCTTTACCACCCATTGCACCAGCATCGGCAATAATTGGTTTAAAGTTCAAACCAGCACGCTCAAAGATTTTTTCGTAAGCTTTTTTATAATCAAGATAAGTTTCATCTAATGAATCTTGGTCAGCATGGTAACTATAACCATCTTTCATCAAGAACTCACGACCACGCAATAAACCATAACGCGGACGTTTTTCATCACGGAATTTTGTCGCAATTTGGTAAACATTGAGTGGTAACTTTTTATAAGAAGTGATTTCGTCACGGACAAGAGAAGTCATTGTTTCCTCATGAGTTGGTCCTAAAATGAAATCAGAACTATCACGGTTTTTTAATTTATATAAATCTTCTCCGTATGTTTCGTAACGACCAGATTCACGCCAAAGGTCTGCTGTCAAAAGACTTGGAGCAAGAAGTTCTACAGCACCAATTTCATCAAACTCTTCACGCATGATATTTTTCAACTTTTCAAGTACACGATTTGCCAATGGCAAGTAGGCATAAATCCCTGCTGAAACTTGGCGAACATATCCTGCACGCATCAGTAAAGCATGGCTAATAACCTGGGCATCAGAAGGCATTTCTCGAAGGGTTGGTATAAGCATTTTTGATTGTTTCATAATTTTAAAATTTCCTTTATAAGTATGGTTCAACTTCTTTTTTTCTGAATAGAAGACGAATAGATAATATTAGTTGACAAAAGCCCGTAGAATGTCATTCCATGTTACAGCCATAAAGAGTACAAGCATGAAGACAACTCCGACTAATGTGATAATTGATTCTTTCTCAGGCGAAAGTGCTTTGCCACGAATTGCTTCAATAATATTTAAGACGATTTTTCCACCGTCAAGCACTGGAATAGGGAAAAGATTGACAATTCCTAAGTTAATTGAGAGCATAGCTAACAACTGAATAATTGTTGGCAAACCTGCTCTTGCCGCTTGTCCGCTGAGTTGATAGATGGCAACTGGCCCACCCAGTTTATCAAGACTCGGTCGTGCAATCAGACTTCCTAATGCTCTGAAAATTGCTGTGGTCGCTTGTCCTGCTTGAACAAAACCACCTGTAATTTTATCAAAGAAGCCTGTTTTCATAGATTGCATGATTCCAACACGATAACTGCCATCCATCTTTTTAGGGGTAACTGCCAAAGTTTCTGATTTGCCTGAGCGGATAATTTCAAGTTTTAATTCTTTTCCATTAGAACTTGACATTTCTGTGACCAATTTATCCCAATCTGCTGTTTTAGTTCCATTGACAGCTTGAATTTTATCTCCAGATTTCAAGCCTGCGGTGTAGGCTGGTGTTCCTTTTTCTACTTGCCCAATAGCATTAGAATTTGATGGAACGCCTCCTTGAATAAAAGTTAAAACGATAAAAGCGACAAGTCCTAGAATAAAGTTATTCAAAGGACCACCGAAATTCGTCAACATCTTATGGAAGACCCCTGCTGATTGATATTGAACATCAAGAGGAACAATCCGGACTTCAGTGCCATCTTCTTCAATAATTGTGGCATCATGGTCAACTGAATAACGTTTGATTTCTCCAAACACTTCTCCTTCAATGAAAAGTTCTTTTTCAAAATCATATTCAGTGATTAACATTGGAACAGCTTCTTCTAATTCCACATGTTCTGACAGATTAATTCTTCTGACAATATTACTGACAGAATTTTCATCTCCTGAATTTACTGCTTCAGATTTACTGACAACCAGACTTGCAGCTTGTCCTTTTTTTATTTCAGTTTTATCATCACCCCAGCCGGCCAAACGAACATAGCCACCAAGCGGTAAAATTCGAATCGTGTAGAGCGTTCCATCTTTTGCTTGATGAGCAAAAATCTTCGGCCCCATTCCTACGGCATATTCACGCACTAGAATTCCAGAACGTTTTGCCCACCAAAGGTGACCATATTCATGAATAGCGACAATAATACCAAAAATAATAATAAAAGTAATCAGAGTTTCTATCAATCGACTTCCTCCTTTAGATTAGAACAGTCCAAGTAGATGCATAATCGGAAAAACAAAAATAAGATTATCAAAACGGTCAAGAATTCCACCATGACCTGGTAAAATTTTACCAGAATCTTTCACGCCAAAATGACGTTTAATGCTTGACTCCACGAGGTCACCAATCTGTCCAACAACAGAAAAGATAATGGTGAATGCAATAAGTTTTATATAACCAATATGTGGTAACTCTTTGGTAAATAGAAAATACATAATTAGCGCAACGACAACAGCTGAAACAATCCCACCAAGCGAACCAATCACCGTTTTATTTGGTGAAACAGAAGGTAAAAGTTTTTGTGGGAAACGGTCTTTGAGTGACCGACCAAAAGCGTATGCTCCAATATCTGTCGCCCAAACAATAAAGAGGGCTAAAAAGACAATATAAACACTTGTTTGGCGTGCTGTCAGTAAATTTTGAAAACCAATCCCTACGTAGAAAGCCGAAAGGAATGGAAAACCAGCATCAACAAAAGAATATTTTCCGTTTGAAAGCACCATTCCTGTCAGCATTGCAAACAAGAAAAGGGTAAAGAGCATCACTCCACCGTCAACATTAAGCCCTAGCCAGTGTTTTCCAACTGGTAAAGCAAGTGAAAGGGCGGCTAAAGTTGCTAAAATTCCTTCAAATGATAATAATTGAAGCTTGTACATTCGAAATAGCTCTTGCATGGCAATAATAACAAGCAATGCGACTAAAATTTGGAAGTAAGCACCTCCCAAGAGCAAAAGGGCTAGAAAAATCCCTCCTGCAACCACTCCTGTGATAATTCGTTGCATCATTATTTGACTCCTCCATATCTGCGGTCACGCTTTTGGAACGCAGCAATCGCTTTGTCCAATTCCGCTTCATCAAAGTCGGGCCAAGCGGTTTGCGCAAAATATAATTCACTATAAGCTGACTGCCAAGTCAAGAAATTAGACATCCGTTGTTCACCTGACGTTCTGATAATCAAATCGGGATCCCGAAGATTTTCCGGCAAAACAGCTGTTTGCAGATGTTTTGATAAATCTTCTTCAGTCAGTGTACTTAAGTCCTGTCCACTCTTAGCAAGTTCTTGAATGGCTAAGATGATATCACGACGTCCACCATAATTCATCGCAAAATTCAAAATCATTCCAGTATTTTCAGAAGTTTCTCGAGCCGCACGGTCAATAGAGTCTAAGGTTGCTTTTGGCATTCCTGCTCGTTCACCAATCATACGGATTTGAATATTTTCTTCTTTTAAAACTGGAACATATTTGCTGTAAAAGTCAATCGGTAAGCTCATAATGAATTTTACTTCATCTACTGGTCTTGTCCAATTTTCGGTAGAAAAAGCATAAACAGTCATCACTTTAATTCCACGTCTTGCACCATGAACGGCAACATCTTTTAGCGAATCCATTCCTGCTTTATGACCAAAAATTCGTGGTTTCCCCTTCTTTTTAGCCCATCGTCCATTACCATCCATGATAATCCCGATATGCTCTGGAAGTAATTCTTCTTGTTCTTTATTTTTTAAGTTATTAAACATAGTACCTCACATGGGAATTTTATGCAAAAATTGTATTTCATAAACTCACCAATATACTCTTTGGTTATTAAAGTTCTATTGAGATAAGAGCTTTCTGAAAAATAAAATTCTCTCATCCATTTCAAAACTTTATTCGATACTTTCTCAAAAAGACAGTATTACTTTTCCATTTTACCATATTTTGATATAGATTTGTATCTCAAATTTTATTCGTCAGTATTCAAGTTTTATTCTTTTTGATAAATTCAAATTACCGATTGTTCTGTCAGTAAATAATTTTATAAAAAAATCCTGTCAGTAACTGACAGGAAAATAAATTGAGTCTATTGCCTCATCAAGAAAAAATAAATTATTTTTCTTCAATTGGGCTTTCCACTTTTGTTTCTTCTACTGTTTCTTCAACAACAGTTGCTTCTGGTGTTACACTACTTTTAACTGTTTTTACAGCTGCACGGTCAAAAGTTAAAATAACTCCTTCACAATCAAGTTCAATTGTTCCTTTTGCTGAATCAATACTTGAAAGAATTCCGTGTAAACCGCCAATTGTTACGATTTCTGAACCTGGTTGCATCGCATCCAATTGTTCTTGACGTTTTGATTGTTGTTTCTTTTGTTGACGGTTCATAAAGAACATCATCCCACCCATAACAACAACGATAAAAATAAGAGATAAGCCTGACATTTCTGTCTCCTTTGTAAGTTTTATTCAAATTTAAGTCCATTTCCGAACATTCTTCTTATTTTATCATAGTTTGAAAACTCTGTCAAATCAAGCTTTAGAGATGTTTAGTGGCTTCCCGAATTGAAAGTTTTGCCATTTCTTTTTCATGCCGCCCAATAAATTATTGCACCCATCTTGGATTAGTTTTTGCTAAATCTCGCAAAGCCCAACCAATAGCCTTATTAATGAAAAATTCGTCAGCAAATGGAGAATGAGCAAGATTTTGTTCAATATTATAAGAAAGTAGCTCTAAATCTGTTTTTTCTTTTAAACTTAATTGACAATCTATCGCGATTCTACGAACCCAAAAATTCTCATCTTGGGCCCATTCTTTTACTAGCTTACTCACTCTTTCATAAGCTAGCCCCTCATCTTCAACCAACTTTGCTCGACTTGCCATTAAGATAAAGCCAACTAATTCATCAAGCGAATCCACTGTGTCCCACCAAGATTTACTAATCGTTAATTTTTTTATCTTCGCTAAATCTGCAAAAGTAAGCCATTTTTTCATTTGATGAAGATAATCGATCGCCAAATATTGAAATTCACGTTCAGGCAAGTTCCAAAGTTCAAAAGCAAAATCCCATTCAATTTCTTTACTTTGTTTTTTTTCCTTTATAAATTCCTTACCTAAAAGACGTCTTTCGGGTGTTTTCAAACCAATAAATTCAAACTGATGGCGTAAATAAGCCGCTTGTTTTTCCGCATTTTCTAAATTTTTATTTTTGCGGAATTCTTCTATTATATTAACCATATCTCATTCTTTCATTTTTACTTATGATAAGCCGAACCTCGATTTATCATTTGTGCCCGATAAATCTGTTCCACTAAAACCAAACGCATCAGCTGATGAGGGAGAGTCATCCGACCAAATGAAATTTGTAAATCACTTCTTTTATAGACCTCATCGGAAAGTCCCAAAGACCCTCCAATTACGAAAACGAGATTGCCTGTTCCATAAACTTCTGCTTTTTTCACAAAATCAGCCAATTCCCCTGATGACATCAACTTCCCTTGAATTGCTAAAATTGCTAACTTATCTCCTGTTTGAATGCGAGATAAAATTTTATCCCCTTCTCGCTTCTTTAAAGCTTCCGCTTCTTTCTCAGAAGCATTATCCGGAATTTTTTCATCAGCTAGCTCAATAATTTCAAGTGGAAGCATCGTTCCCATTCGTTTAACATATTCGGCAATTCCATCTTTTAGATACTTCTCTTTCAATTTTCCAACAACTACTAATTTAATTTTCATCTTTATTTTTCTCCCAATCAAAGCTTTTATTACTTAAAAATTAAAAACTTTTTCCCCAATTTTTTACTCACTTTTACACCTTAGGCAATAAAAACATTTATAAATTCTTAAATTTATTTTATAATTTTACCCTTTTCCCCCATTGAAAACAAGATGAAAGCATGATTTATCAACATTTTTTCACTTTTTTCCACTTTTGTGTGGAAAACTCCTCTTAAATATCCACTTATCCTCATTAATTTTTAAATTATCCACAAAAATGTGGATAAGCTATATTAGTTTGATTTTTGTTACTATTAAGGTATTATTAAGTGAGAGTAGTTATAATTACAACATAGAAATTCTACAAAGAGTAATAATTGAAAGGAATTATTTATGGCAAAAGCTAATATAGGAAAATTGCTATTAACCGGTGTTGTGGGTGGAGCTATCGCACTCGGAGGAAGCGCAATTTATCAAAGCACTACAAACCAACTAGGAAATGCTAACCGCTCAAATACAACTAGCACAAAGGTTAGTAATGTTTCGGTAAATGTCAATACCGATGTCACCTCTGCAATTAAAAAAGTTTCAAATTCTGTCGTTTCTGTTATGAATTATCAAAAACAGAATTCACAAAGTGATTTTAGTTCAATTTTTGGTGGAAATAGCGGCTCAAGTTCAGCTAATGACAGCTTGCAACTTTCCAGTGAGGGTTCTGGTGTTATTTATAAAAAATCTGGTGGAGATGCTTACGTGGTCACTAACTATCACGTTATTGCTGGAAATAGTTCCCTCGATGTTTTACTTTCTGGTGGGCAAAAAGTTAAAGCCACAGTTGTTGGTTATGATGAATACACTGACCTTGCCGTTCTTAAAATCAGCTCTGACCATGTTAAAGACGTGGCAACTTTCGCTGATTCAAGCAAGTTAACTATTGGTGAACCAGCTATTGCAGTCGGCTCACCTTTAGGTAGCCAGTTTGCTAATACTGCAACCGAAGGAATTCTGTCTGCAACAAGTCGTCAAGTCACTTTGACTCAAGAAAATGGTCAAACAACAAGTATCAATGCGATTCAAACGGATGCTGCCATTAACCCGGGTAACTCAGGTGGAGCCTTGATTAATATTGAAGGTCAAGTGATTGGTATTACTCAAAGTAAAATCACAACGACCGAAGATGGTTCTACCTCTGTGGAAGGTTTAGGTTTTGCTATCCCATCTAATGATGTGGTAAACATCATTAATAAACTTGAAACTGATGGTAAGATTTCACGTCCTGCCTTAGGTATTCGTATGGTTGACCTATCTCAATTATCAACAAATGATAGTTCTCAACTGAAATTACCTAGCAGCGTAACTGGTGGATTGGTTGTCTACTCTGTTCAAGCGGGTCTTCCTGCTGCCACAGCTGGTCTGAAAGCTGGCGATGTGATAACGAAGGTGGGAGATACCGCCGTTACTTCATCAACAGACTTACAAAGTGCTCTTTACTCACACAATATTAATGATACTGTGAAAGTCACCTACTACCGTGATGGTAAATCAGCCACAGCAAATGTTAAACTCTCTAAATCAACAAGCGATTTAGAAACAAATAGTTCATCTTCTTCTAATTAATATATCATTGATAAAAAAGTCTTCTGGAAAGAAGGCTTTTTTTCATACTAAAGTCTGAAATTTTGTAAAATAATAATTTTCCATTTTTCTTTTATTGATTTATGGTAAAATAAAGGTAAGCATGAAAATTTTACTTTACTTAGAAGCCGAACAATTTTTGAGTCATTCAGGAATTGGTCGTGCAATGAAACATCAACAACGCGCCCTTGATTTAATGGGCATTGACTGGACAAAAAATCCTGAGGATGATTATGATATCCTCCATTTAAATACTTATGGTTTTAGCAGTTGGAAAATGTTAAAGAAAGCCAAAAAAGCAGGAAAAAAAGTAATCTTTCACGGTCATTCGACAAAAGAAGATTTTCAAAATTCCTTTATCGGCTCAAATATTGCCGCTCCTTTCTTTAAACAATATTTAATGCACTATTATCGGGCAGCTGATTTAGTGATTACACCAACTGATTATTCTGCTAGTTTGCTTCGTTCTTATGGAATTAAATGCCCAATCCTACCCATTTCAAATGGAATTGATTTGGCTAAATATTCCCGAAGTAAAGCTAAAGAACAAGCTTTTCGTGACCATTTTTCTTTGAAAGCTGACCAAAAAGTTGTCGTAACTGCTGCTCTTTATTTTAAACGTAAGGGAATTGATGACTTTATCAAAGTCGCTGAAAGAATGCCTGACGTGACATTCATCTGGTTTGGTTACCAAAATTTATGGACCATTCCTGGATGGATTCGCCGCATTGTGAAGAAAAATCACCCTAAAAATGTTCTTTTCCCTGGCTATATCAAAGGCGATATTTTTGAAGGTGCTATGACTTCTGCTGACGCATTCTTTTTCCCTTCACGTGAAGAAACAGAAGGAATTGTTGTTCTTGAGGCCTTGGCTAGTCATCAAAAAACCGTCGTTCGAGATATTCCGGTCTATCATGGCTGGCTTGATTCAAATGCTGTAAGTATGGCTTGCGATATTGATGGATTTGTTAGCCAGCTCCAAGATGTTTTAGATGGGAAGGTAGATAAAACAGAAGCCGCTTATCAAGTGGCTGAAAGTCGGACAATTGAAAAAGTAGCACAACAATTGGCTGATGCCTATCAACAGACTTTGGAACTTTGATTTTTTGAATGATTTATTGATATAATGGGATAAATGAATTTACTGACAGACTAGACTGGTCAGTAATCTTAACTGACAAAAAAGTCTATCATTACAATAATGATAGACTTTACAGAAATATAAACGGGAATTTATTTATGAGAGTTGGACTTTTTACAGATAGCTACTTTCCACAAATCAGTGGTGTAGCAACAAGTATTCGCACTTTAGCCATAGAGCTTGAAAAACTAGGGCATGAGGTTTTCATTTTTACAACAACAGACCCAAATGCTGATGTGGACCACGAACGAAATATCATTCGCTTGCAATCTATTCCTTTTGTGAGCTTGGCTGAACGAAAAATTGTACTCAAAGGCGTTTTTGCTGCCTACTTGATTGCGAAAGAATATGACTTAGATATCATTCATACCCAAACTGAGTTTGGAATGGGAATCTTGGGTAAAATGGTTGCTGCTCAATTACGTATTCCTGTCATTCATACTTTACACACTAAGTATGAAGACTACGTTTATTACATCGCTAAAGGACGTTTGATTCGTCCAAGTATGGTCAAATATGTGATTCGTAATTTCTTACGAGGAACTGAAGCGATTATTTGCCCAAGTGAAATGGTTCTGGAAACAGTCAATAGCTATGGCGCAACCCTTCCTAAACGGGTCATTCCAACAGGAATTGAAATCGACCGATTCAAACGTGACGATATTAAACCTGAAGAATCCGCAAAACTCCGCGCTGAGCTTGGTTTACAAGAAAATGAAATCATGTTACTCAGCCTTTCACGAATTGCTGCCGAAAAAAATATCCAAGCGGTTATTCACGCGCTACCTGATATTTTAGAAGAGTTTCCCGTGAAACTTGTGATTGTTGGACATGGTCCCTACGCCGAAACGCTAAAAGATTTAATAGATTCACTCGAATTATCTGATAAAGTTATCTTTACAGGTTCCGTTGAAAATGAGCAAACTGCTTATTATTATAAAGCCGCAGACTTTTTCATCTCTGCCTCTACCTCAGAAACACAAGGGCTCACTTATCTTGAAGCAATGGCAGCAGGAACAAGAGTTTTAGCAGCAAAAAATCCTTATTTATCTGAATTAATCAATGATGATGAATTTGGAAGACTTTTTATCGGTGATGACGATTTAGCTGAAGTTACTAAAAGTGCGATTCGTGACTTACACCCAATTGATAAAGATAAATTTGAAAAGAAACTCTATGAAATTTCAGCAGAAAATTTTGCTAAAAAAGTTTATCTCTTCTATATTGATACAATTATCGAATATAATAACCTTAAATCTATTGAGGCGGAACGTTTCCCAATGAAAATGGAAGATACCATTCGCCAAATGCCAGTTACTGTTAAACGTTCACTTAAAAGAGAACAAATTCGGGCAAAATATTTTGCTAGAAAAGCCAGTAAACTTGCCAAAAATCTACAAAGTTATGTTAAAATAGATAAGGACAAAGAACAGGACTAATGGGGTTAATCCTGAAAGCTGTTCCTTTGAAAATCAATTGTAAGTAAAAACAATTTTATAAAAAACAAAGTTTTGCTTTGCAAAACGTCGAAAGGAATTTTTAAGAAATGAAATCACATTTGTTAACAATTATGAATCGCTTAAATCGTTTAGTTGAAGGTGGCGATCCAAAAGAAACTTATAATTTTGAACGTGAAGGCGAAGTAATGCTCACAGTGAGCTACAGCCCAGAAGATGAAGCATTTGCTTTACGTTATCCTAAACAAAAAGACGCTTCTTTGTTCGATGACATCGACCTTGTTGCCATTGAAATTTATGATATGATTTATTAAAAAATTACTGACAAACAACTTAGATTCGCTCTTAATGGTTTGTCAGTGATTTTTTTGTTCTTTTGTTTCATTATTTCTGATTTGTTATTGATATTTTACTTTTTTATAGTAAAATATCAATAAAATACATTAGGAGTAATTTATGAAAAAGAAAATTTGGATGTCTTTGGGAATCACTGCTCTTGCAGTTGTCACTCTCTCTGCTTGCTCGACTAAAAACTCTGATGCGGCAAAAAAAGCCTTTATCTCAGATACAGTTGCCTTAAACAACTCTAAAGAATACAACGCACAAAATGTAAAACTTGATGTCAACGAATTCAAGCTACACGGGGAAGATTCTTCTGAATTCAATAAAATGTTTTCAAAAGGGGCCCATTTAAACGTAAATCTTGGGCTTGACAAGACTAACCAACTTGCTGCTCTCGCTGGAACAATCACATTAGATAAAAAAGATTATAATTTAGGCGTGATGATGTCACAAAAAGGCCTTTATCTTGCTAGCACTGATATCAAATCACTTTATGATAACAATAAAGATTTGATTCCCAGTGAAGATAGTGATACGGCAATGGTTTATGGAGCGATGATTGACAGTCTTAACAAATCATATCTTTTGATTGATTCTGAAACAATTGATTCAAGTGCTCAATCTGTTGATGAAAATTGGTCTTCAACTTTTAAAGACTTATTTAAATCTACTGAAAAAATAAAACAAGCTGATTTGGAACAGGAATTTAAAAAAATACCAAATTCTGATTTTACCAAAGATGGTGATAAGGTGACTTTAAAATTCTCTGGTAAAGATATTGACCTCAAAGATTTAATTAATAGTATCAGCTCAACTTCTTCAATCCCTAAAAAACAAGTGGAACAACTGATTAAAGAAAGTAAAAACCTTGATATTAGTAAACTTTCTGTTAAATTTGTGATTGATAATAAGGCACACAAAATGACGAGCACTATTTCCGGAAGTATTACTAATACTAAAGAAAAAGCAAGTGCTGACCTCAATCTCTCATTATCTTCAACACGTAGTAAATTAAAGAAAGCAATTAAAGAACCAGCTGCTACAGATACTAACACACTTGAAGAAGTGCAAAATGCAGCGATTGAAAAAATAATGGCTCAAGCAAGTGCCGCATATTAAAAAAGAGTTACTGACAAGTAAAAGCTTAACTTTAGGCTTTCTGTCAGTAACTTTTTTTAATGTTTTCCATAATAAATTTCATCAATTTCATCGGTATAAGTCCCATCATCATTATGAACAATGAGAGGTGGGAGGAAGATTTCACCTCCTTCTTTTCCATCTTTAATGGCATCAATCAACAAAATATTAGCCGGTTGATTCGCTTTAGGATAGACGAACTGAATCCATTTAGGCTGCAAATTATTAGCCCGCATCTTATCAACAATTTCTAAAAAGCGCTCGGGCCTATGAACCATGGCAATATGACCATTCGTTTTCAATAACTTTTTACTAATCTCAAAAATTTCATCCAAATTTGTTGTCAGTTCATGGCGTGCTAGAGTATAATGCTGACTTTCATTTAGATGACTGTCAGTTGAGTCTACTTTAAAATAGGGTGGATTACAAAAAATCAAATCTGTACTAGAAGTATGAAGATGATTAAGCGCCTGATTGAGATTATCATTAATGACCGACATTCTGTCAGTAAGTTCATTAAGCTCAATTGAACGCTGCGCCATGTCAGTCAGACGTTCTTGAATCTCTAGCTCAATGATCTGTGCATTGGTTTTAGAGCTCGCAAAAAGACCCACTGCCCCATTGCCCGCGCACATGTCTACAATTTTTCCACGTTTTGGCAAGCGCGGAAAACGAGCCAGCAAAATCGCATCTATGCTAAAAGAAAAAACCTCTCGGCTTTGAAT
Source organism: Lactococcus cremoris subsp. cremoris NBRC 100676 (assembly GCF_001591705.1). Classification (GTDB taxonomy): domain Bacteria; phylum Bacillota; class Bacilli; order Lactobacillales; family Streptococcaceae; genus Lactococcus; species Lactococcus cremoris. The sequence goes on from NZ_BCVK01000028.1 coordinate 26,945, forward strand.
AATTTTGACCCCACTACTGGCAATTTCATCAATTCTCTCATCCATCTTCAATTCGATATTTTCCATAATTTTATTATATCACAGACCCCGACACATCTTCTAACAGTACCTGTTAAAATACCAAAATGATAAACACCAAAAAATGATAATCAGCACGAACTAATTATCATTTTTATTTATCTTTTTTTGTCAGTCAGCCGCTCTGTCAACTGAATTAAAAATTCAACTGCTACTTGCTGACAGAAAGCTTGTCAGTATCATTAATAACTAGTATCATTTGGCTTCATACCAAGTTTTACCAGTATTTTCATCCACTTTCAATGGTACAGCAAGTTCAATTGCTTCTTCCATTGTTTCTTTGACAAGTGCCTGAATCTCTTCTAATTCCTCAAGTGGAACATCTAGAATAATTTCATCGTGTACTTGCAATAATAATTTTGATTTTGATTGACGTTCCGTCAGCGCTTTATCCAGATTAATCATCGCAATTTTCAAAATATCCGCTGCCGATCCTTGGATTGGCGAATTAATTGCCGTCCGCTCCGCAAAACCACGAACATTAAAATTACGTGCATTAATATCTGGAATCTTACGACGACGATGACTCATTGTCTCAACAAATCCTTTATCTCTAGCCTCGCGAACAATATTTTCCATATAAGTTTTAATACCAGGATAACGTTCAAAGTAAGTTTCAATATAATTTTTGGCATCTTTTCTTGTAATTCCCAGATTTCTTGCCAAACCAAAATCCGAAATTCCATAAACCACACCAAAATTGACTGCTTTTGCATTTCGGCGGTCATTTGCCGTGACATCTTCTGCTTTTTCAATGCCAAAGACCCGCATAGACGTTGACGTATGGATATCAGCCCCATGTTTAAAGGCGTCAATCAAATGCTCATCAGCAGAAATATGAGCCAGCACTCGCAATTCAATTTGTGAATAGTCGGAACTCAACAAAAGAGAATCTTGACTTGGCACAAATGCCTTACGAATCTTCCGTCCTTCTTCCAGTCGAACAGGAATATTTTGCAAATTCGGGTCAACAGAACTCAAACGACCGGTCTGCGTCAAGTCCTGAACATATCGCGTATGGATTTTTCCATCATCAGCAATTTGCGGAATCAAGCCTTTAACATAAGTCGATTGTACTTTATTGATTTGACGATATTCCAAAATCTTCGCCACCACTGGAGATAAAGCAGCCAAGTCTTCTAAAACGTCCACCGCCGTCGAATAACCCGTTTTTGTCTTCTTACCTACTGGCAATTGCAATTTTTCAAATAAAATCACTCCCAGTTGTTTTGGTGAATTAATATTAAATTCTTCACCAGCCAACTCATAAATTTCACGCGTCAGCAAAGCCAATTTTTCTTCGTTTTCTGCACCAATTTCTTCCAGCGTATTTTGACTGACAGAAATTCCTGTAATCTCCATTTTTGCCAAAACTTCGGCTAATGGCAATTCCATATCAGACAAAAGATGTTCTTGTTCATTTTCAATAAGTTCAGCCATCATTTTTTCTTTGGCACGAGCTAAAACTCTGATTTTACGAGCCAAATGGTCAAACAAAATCTCATCATCAGGTAGAGCAAGTTTTGTACCTTTGCCAAAAATTTCCTCATCAGTGGCCAAATGTCCCACATCAAAAAGTCGTGCAATGGTTGAAATTTTATTATCTTCCGTTGTAGAAATCAAATATTTTGCAAGCATAGCATCAAATTTAACCAGAGGCAATTCAATATTTAAGTGGCTCAAAAGTACGCGATTTTTCTTGAAATCATAAGTATTTTCAGGAAATTTCATTTCTGTCAGTAAATCCAGATTTTTTGAAACATAAATTTTCTCAGCATTTCCCCAAGCAAATGCCACAATCTGCTCACGATGATAATTTTCACCCAAAGTTTCCAAATAAAAGAAATCATCAGCATTGACTGAAGCAACTGAACTTTTGTCAGTAACTATTTCAAACTTAATTTCTTCACTGACAGTTTCGTCAGTAACTTCTCCACCGCCGTCAGTTAATAACTTACTTTTGAATTGTGAAAATCCCATTTCATCATAAAATTGGCCCAGTTCAGCCACATTTTTTTCTTTTAAAAGCGTATCTTCTAAACCAATTTCAAGAGGAGTTTTCGTATTGATTGTCGCCAATTGCTGTGACAAAAAGGCCATTTCCTTGTCAGCAATTAGATTATCCTTCATCTTGCTGGCTTTTAGCGTCTCAACATTTTCATAAAGATTTTCCAGTGAACCAAATTCCTGTAAAAGTTTAAGACCCGTTTTTTCACCAACTTTAGTGACACCAGGATAATTATCCGAAGAATCGCCCATCAAAGCCTTCAAATCAATAAATTGAGATGGCGTAAGTCCCATTTTTTCTAAGAGATAGTCAGGCGTAAATTCCTCAAACTCAGCCACACCCTTTTTAGAAATTTCCACTCGTGTATTTCCATCGACCAGCTGAATCATATCCTTGTCCCCGGTCACAATGGTCACATCGAAATTTACATCAGGCGCTTCAGCCATTTTATCCAAAGTTCCGATAATATCATCGGCCTCATAGTTTGCCAACTCATAATGCCGAATCCCCAACTTTTCAATCATTTCCTTGATAAAAGGCAGTTGCTCGCGAAACTCATCAGGTGTTTTTGAACGTCCCCCTTTATAATCCGCAAACATCTCCGTCCGAAAAGTGGTTTTCCCCGCATCAAAAGCAATCAACACATGTGTCGGTTGAATTCGTTCCATCAAAGAAGATAACATCGTATGAAAAGCAAAAATGGCATTTGTATGTAAGCCATTAGGTGCTTTGAACCGATCTAACTGATTATATAATGCGAAAAACGCTCGAAAAGCAACCGATGACCCATCAATTAGCAAAAGTCTATTCTTATCTTCCATCTCTATTATCTACCTCTATTTTTCTACTTTTTATTCTATTTATTCTATTTTACTTTTAATTCAAATCAATTTATCTCTCAAATCAATAAAAATCAGCTTTACTAAATTATAACATTTTAAACACTCCTTTTGGAATTGCTCAGCTCTATCCATTTTTAGAAAAAAGCACTTCCATCAGTAAAAATAAAAAATAATAATCCTTGACATGGAACGCGTTTCATAAATTAGAATAGAATAATCAAAGAAAAGGAGCTTCACAAAATGAAAATTAAACACATTTTTACAGATATGGACGGAACATTGCTTGACTCACATGGAGCTTTATCTGATACCAACCACTGGTCAATATACTACAGTGAAGTTACCAATTACCCTAGTTTCAGCACGTAGCCCATTAGAAATGAGTGATGTGGTAGAAAAATTACAGCTTTCCACACCACAAATTGCTTTCAATGGAAATTTAACATTTACGCAAAATCAATTCGGTCTTCAAATTTTAGATAAAAACACCCTGAACTCAGAAATAGTATTCCAAATTTTAAATTATGTTTCAAGTGAATTTCCGAAAGTAAGTCTAAACTGGTATAGTCTTGCTCATTGGTATACTAACAAACAAGATAAAGGAGCCTTTATCCAAAAAGCCTTGACAGTCCTCGAACCAAGAATCAAAACTTTCGATGGACAATCAGAAATCTATAAGATTATGATGATTGTTTTTGACCAAAATGAACTTCATCAACTTCAAAATCAACTTAATCAATTGGAAATTCCAAATATCGCAATTCAACAAAGTGGTCAGTGGTATTTAGAAATTACATCTGATAAAAGAACAAAGGCCAATGCGGTTCAATCAATCCTTAACGACGAAGCATTAGATTTTACACAAATTGCTGCAATTGGTGATGGTCATAATGACATTCCTCTACTTAAAGCAGCAGGTCTAGCCATCGCAGTGGATAACGCTAACCCAGAAGTTAAAAAACATGTTAAAATGGTAGTAGCAAAGAATACAGAGCATGGTGTGGCAGAGGCCATATCAGCCATCAATACCCTCAATGAACAGGTAATTTAATGACCTCACTAACCGATTTATCAAAACTCAGTGGCTATTCAAAAGCTACAGTTTCACGTGCCCTTTCTGGAAATGGCTACGTATCTCCCGAAGCTCGGACAATCATACAAGATTTAGCAAATGAATTGGATTATACTCCTAATGCTATTGCACAAGAACTTGCTGCCGGAACAACCAAGAATATCGGTGTCGTTCTACCTTATGTTAAGCACCCTTTTTCAGTCAGATTTTGGAAGGAATTCTTGATAAAAGCTTTGAAACTGGCTATAAGATTGTCATTCTTCCCTCAAATTATGATCAAAATTTAGAACTTCAATACTTAGAGCAATTACGCAAAAAAGCATTTGAAGCCTTAATCTTTACCTCTAGAAAAATATCTGAGGAAACCGTTCTTAAATACCAAAAATATGGTCCAATTATCTTATGCCATAAACCTAAGACCAAGACAATATCAGCCAGCTATGCCGAAAGAGAAATCGGATATCGTGATGCCTTTAAATGGCTTAAAAAACAAAACTGTACAAATATAGGTTTTCTATTTTCACGCTATAAAAGCCCAACCACATCCGTCACCCTCCAGACCTATAGCGAAATATATAAATAACCAGTTAGGACTGACCAAATCAAAACAGGAGCGGTCTCCTCGACAGACGGCTACGACTTAGGAGCAGAACTTGCTCAATTTGATAGTATTTTTGCCAATTCAGATGATATTGCTGCAAATGTTTGGCGATGGTTTGAACAAAACAAACTCCCCAAACCAATTATAATTGGCCAAGAAGCACTAATTTCAGGCCAACTATTAAATCTCCCAACTGTTGACAATCACTTTTTACAAATTGGAAGATCAGCATTTGAATTAGCCATTTCAAAAGAAATAAAACAACTAGCTATAAAATCAGAATTCATTCTCCAAAGATAAAAAACAGCCCTTAGGGGCTTTTTAAGTTATCGAGAAATAAGGAGCCAAGAACACAAAAAAAGGAGCCTTAGCTCCTTTAGTTC
>NZ_BCVK01000029.1 GCF_001591705.1 Lactococcus cremoris subsp. cremoris NBRC 100676
AGGTCTATCCATTTATAAATTGTTGCAGGGGCCACGTCGTATTCTTTAGACAGCTGGGTGACGGATTGACCAGAATGATAGAAGGCGATAAGGGTTTCTTTAAATTCTTTTGAGTAGCGTTTTTGCATGTTTTTGTCCTTTGTCTAAATTATACAATAGTGACTCTAAGATTTAAGGATAACATCATTTTGAGTCAATGTTCCAGTTTTATCTGAACAAATATAAGAAGTACTCCCCAAGGTTTCTACACTACTTAGCGTTTTAATCAGTCCTTTATTTTTTGACATTTTAACCGCCCCAATTGTTAAAACGATAGATAAAACAACTGGCAATGCATCCGGAATAGAAGCTACCGCTAATGCAATAGAGGTAGAGAAAACTGAGGTAATCGAATTGATTGAAAACTCTCCAGAACTTATGAGACCAAACACAAAGGTCAGGACCACAATTCCTGCTGATATTTTCATCAATGTTTTAGTCAATTTTTGAACTGTTTTTTGTAAAGGAGACTGTCTTACGCCTTCTTCTTTCATCAGTTGAGAGATTTTCCCTAGCTCGGTATTTTCTCCTGTTGCAACAACGATTCCAGTACCTTGTCCACTTGAAACAACCGAACCAGAAAAGCCCATATTCCTTTGATCACCTATTTCAACTTTCTCAGAAATTATCTCTGATGTTTTAATTACTGCATCAGCTTCCCCGGTCAAATGTGATTCAATTAATTGGAGTTCATCGAGTTGAAGCCATCTTACATCTGCCTCTACAAAGTCACCAACTGTTACTTTTACTATATCACCAACTACTAACTCATTTGAGGCGATTTTTTCTAAGTTCCCATTTCTAAGTACAGAAACAAAACGATTATTCATTTCTTTTAATGAATTTAAATTTTTACGGGCGCTAATTTCCTGCCAAAATCCTAAAAATGCATTTATAATAATCAAAATCGCAATGGCAATTGCTTCATATAATGATTCCAAACCATGTTTTCTATCACCAACGATTTGAAATGAATAAAATGAACTAAAAAATGATAAAGCGACTGCTCCCATCAAAACAATAATTATTGGTTCCTTAAAACTTTTCAAAAAGACTTTTAGATAGCTATCTTCTTTTTCTTCTGGAAGTTTATTTTCACCATATCTTTCACGATTGGCAATAACTTGAGTTTCCGATAAACCTTGGCTTATCTTGACATTATAGTTATTCAATATGTTTTCTTTGGATTACTGATAAAATTTCATAACATCCCTTTCTATTAAAAACGACAAAAAAAGACGCAAACTTCAAAACAATCTCCTCACCCTTGGAGATAATGTCTTGAAGCTTGCGCCCAACCTAGTCGTTTATTTTATTAACTTAATTCTAACATGATTTTCACAATAAGTCAATCTATTTTATTATTTTTTGATTCTTAAATAATTTCTTTTACCCACTCTTTATGGCTAAGAATTACGTTCTAGTATACAGTCGAAGGACTTAAATGGTAAAATATAATCAGAGTAAATAGATTAAAGTATCTATTGTATAAATTTAATTTATTCACTATATTAAAACTAGGAAGAATATCATGACTAAAAATTACTTGGAAATTCCCGATGAACTTTTTAATAAATTAAGTGATTATGCACAAAATGACCAATTATCAATACGCTTGGAAAATCAGCGTATATTATTAGAAAATCCAGATGCCTCCCATCCTAATAAACAGACGCTAGCATTACATTATTTTATCGTCCCTAGTCTTTTATCCGGCATAGTTACCATGGTTATTTTTTTATTTGCTAAACATCCTCAAATTGCATTTACTGGAAGTCGACACCTGTCAGTAGCAAGTTTAAGTATAATCCTCTCGACATTATTAGGTTTTTTTGGTTTCTTATGGATTTACTTAAAGAAAAGCTGTGATTTATCAAAATCTAAATTTAAAATCCTTAGAGAAAGCTTAACATTATCAGTAGCCTACACCAGTATTGCATTTGCCGTTCAGATTATTTTCTGGTATATTATCGGTAAAACTTTTAGCGGAGTGACTTTTGACCCTTTCACAGCTGGATTGCTTGTTTTAGTATTTGTCGGGATAGTCCTTTATTTTCTTATTTCAGCAGCTGTTTCTGTCACTTTATCAAATCTTATTTTGCTACTTTTTACTACCTTTATCGGAGGTATTCTTGTTTCAATGGCCACTAATAATCAAAAAGATTGGTGGCAACATAATTTTAGCTTTTTAGGGACTGGAGAAGCCACACAACGTTGGCAGTTCAATATTACTTTAATTTTCTCTGCTCTTATTCTTCTTACTATCACAGATTTTCTCTTTGCGGAATTTTCTAAAAGCAAGCTCTACAATTATAAATTTAAAATAATTCGTATTTTTTATATTATTATCTCAATCTTGATTGCTTTCGTAGGGATATTTCCTGCACAGTCTTGGACAATGCCTATTCATAACAATTCCGCTTTTGGTTTAGTAGGAGTTGTACTTCTCATGATTATCTTTTTAAAATGGTTAGTTCCTTCTATTTCTAAAGAGTTTCTTACCTTATCATGGACCGCGTTGATCGCTCTAATTGTGTCTGCCTTCGCTTTTATGAGCATTCATTATCTCTCATTAACAGTCTTTGAAATCATTGCTTTTGCAATATCGTTCACCTGGCTCGTTATGTTTATCAACTCGCTCAGAGGAGTTGTTCAAGAAGAAAGTGAATGGAAAGTAAGACTTTTTCAAAAATGATAAACTCTGAGTTTTTAGGGTACAAATCAAAAGGTTGAATTTTCTGAATATTGTGTTATAATCTTTTTACAAATATAATTTTGCTGGAGGTTCATCATGGAATTTAAAAGCTTACTGCTCCTTTCACTTGCTGCGGTTTCCGCAGTTGATCCATACTTGCCCACAATTTTTATTTCAGCAACGACTCTTGATGATTTTGAACTTGATGAGTCTGCGGTTGCTTCTAACTAGACTCTCCAATATTCATTTTTATTATTGACATACTTCTAACTTTGGCTACTCAAAACTCCTGGTAATCTCTACCAGTAGTTTTTTATTTATCATTATTTAACAAAAAAAGACGCAAACGCGTCTATAAAAATTCCAAAAATGAATATTTTATTAAATTGCTGAACGCAATCGAGCTCCACCATTTTCTAAAACACGAACGGTACGAGGTAAAAATGCACGAATTTCTTCTTCGTTATAACCTACATGAAGACGTTTTTCGTCCATGATTATTGGACGACGCATAATTTGTGGATTTTCAGAAATGATTTTAATTGCTTGTGAAAGTGAAATGTCTTCAAAATCAACACCTAAAGTTTTCACAAAACGGTTTCTGCTTGAAATCAATCCTTCAACACCATCATCGCATTTTTGTAAAATTTGGCTAATCTCTGTGGTTGATAAAGGATCCGCGATGAGATTTCTTTCGTTAAATGGGATATGGTGATATGAAAGCCATGTCTTAGCTTTCTTACAGCTTGTACAAGAGGGTGCTGTATAGATTGTGATCATCGTCTCTCCTTCGTGTATATTTATTTATCTAATAGTATTAAACATCAATGATTGTACAATTATACCATATTTATAGACTTAAAAAAAGACCTTTTCAAAGTTTTTTCACAAATTTTTTCAAACAGCAAAAGTAAAAAAAGTCACCTAAAATAGTGGATTTTTTATCATCTTAAATATTATAATGTTGCTTTTTCAACATTGAAGGATAAACATTTTTTGCCTTCTGTAACTCTCGTTTTTTGGCTTCAATATCATCTGTAATTTCAACAGAAAAGTTTTCAAAGATTGTTCGTGATTCTTTGAAAATATATCCGCCATTTTTCAAATCTTGTTCATCGTCAAATACTGCTAAATGATGTGACAATTTTTTGAAAAAAGTATTCAAAAAATAAGTTGGAATGTATAAATTATACATTGAGGTATAGTGCTTCAAAAAATTATAATCATAAAAAGGGACTTTTACATCACTCTGAGGATTAATCAATTCCTTATCATTACCAGTAATTGGACGATTAAGAATCTCGATCACTTTTTGATTAAGTGTGTTTCGGACTTCAATTTCACGCAGTAATTTTTCAATAGTTAATCGCTTCTTATAACGATTTTCGTCATAAATTTTATAAATGTAGATGCCTGCAATCATCAACCATGCGCCGATAATCAGGCCAAAAATCATCGCAATAATAAGTTCTGTATTCATGCCATAATTATAACAAATTTGAAAGCGTTAAGAAAGTTTAAACTCTTTTTTTAATAATTTTAGTAAAAGTTGCTAAAAAAAACAATTTTCTTTGACCTTTTTTGACCAATGAGTTATAATATAGAAAAATAAACATTTGAACTTAATTTATTCCTAAATTGAGTCCATATCTTATTTATAAAGGAGATTCATTCTATGGGTTATTTAGTACCTACCGTTATTGAACAATCAAGCCGTGGTGAACGTGCTTATGATATTTATTCACGACTTTTAAAAGACCGTATTATCATGCTGACAGGACCTGTTGAAGATGGTATGGCAAATTCTATCATTGCCCAACTTCTTTTCTTGGATGCACAAGATAATACTAAAGACATTTATCTCTATGTAAACACCCCTGGTGGTTCTGTATCAGCTGGGCTCGCTATCGTGGATACAATGAACTTTATCAAATCGGATGTCCAAACTATCGTTATGGGAATGGCTGCTTCTATGGGAACAATCATCGCCTCAAGCGGTACTAAGGGTAAACGATTCATGTTACCAAATGCTGAATACCTCATTCACCAACCAATGGGTGGTGCAGGTCAAGGTACTCAACAAACTGATATGGCAATCGTCGCCGAACAACTTTTGAAAACACGTAAACGTTTGGAACAAATCCTTGCTGATAATTCTAATCGCTCACTTGAACAAATTCACAAAGATGCTGAACGTGACCATTGGATGGATGCCAAAGAAACTTTAGAATATGGTTTCATTGATGAAATTATGGAAAATAATTCATTAAAATAATAAGCAATAAAGTCCTAGTAAAGCTAGGGCTTTTTTTATTTAATCATTCTCAATATAAGCTATAAGAAGATCTCCAAAAGAAGATGTTGAAAGATTCCCACCTAAATCAGAAGTGTATTTTTTTAGTTTAAAAGTAGAAACTAAAGCTCTTCTAATAATATTTGCCACATCTTGCCATCCAATATATTCAAACATCATGACTCCTGATAATAAAAGGCTAGAGGGATTGGCAAGATTCAAACCAGCGATATCCGGAGCTGTTCCATGAGTTGCTTCAAAAATAGCATGGCCACTTTCATAGTTAATATTTGCTCCAGGTGCGATTCCAATACCTCCAACTTGGGCAGCAAGGGCATCAGAAATATAATCCCCATTTAAATTAAGAGTGGCAACAACCTCAAAATTATCAGGATTAAGGATAATCTGTTGAAGAAAATTATCAGCAATCACATCATCAACATAAATTTTACCTGATTTTAGTGCAATATTTTTCTCTTTTTCAGCCTGTTCAGTGCCTTTTTCTTCTTTTATCTTATCGTGTTCTAGTTTTGTAAAAGTTGGATAATTTTTAGCTACCTCATAGCCCCATTTTCTAAATCCTCCTTCTGTAAATTTCATGATATTTCCCTTATGAACAAATGTCACGCGCTTCTTATTCATCTTTATAGCATAATCAAAGGCTGCGCTAACCAGACGTTTGCTTCCATCAGGGCTAACGGGTTTGATTCCAATCGCAGAAGTTTCTGCAAAGCGAATCGAATGGACAGACAGCTCTCTTTCCAAAAAATTTATTAACTTTTTAGATTCTTTTGACGAAGAAGAAAATTCAATTCCTGCATAAATATCCTCTGTATTTTCCCTAAAAATTGTCATATTGACTTTCTCTGGTGCTCTTACAGGAGATTTTATCCCTGTAAAGTATTCTACAGGTCTTACGCAAGCATACAAATCTAGCTTTTGTCTCAAAGTGACATTAATAGAACGAAAACTCTCACCAACTGGAGTCATTAACGGTCCCTTAATTGCGATCATATTTTCTTTAATCTGCTCAAGTGTTTCATCAGGAAGATATTCACCCCTACTTGCGAAAGCTTCTCCGCCTGCCAATAATTTTTGCCAATCTATTTTCTTTTTTTCGCCAAAGATTTTTAGAACAGCAGCATCAAAAACACGCTTTGCTTGTGGAAAAATGTCCTCACCAACACCATCTCCTCTTATGTAACCAATTGTTGGATAATCTGGTACAATTAATTTCCCGTTCTTCATTTCAATTTTCATAATAATTTTCACCTAATTTTTATTTTTTACGAATCACATAAGGCATGATTCCATCATTAGTGTAGTAATCCAAATCTACCTGTGAATCAAAGCGTAAGAGAACCTGAAACTTCTTCTCATCAGCCTGAACTGTGATTTTCTCATGAATTTTAGGATGAACTGGTAAATCGATAGAAAAAACTTCATCTCCAGTCAATCCAAGACTTTTCGCATTTTGATCATCTAAAAACTGTAAAGGAAGAATCCCCATCATGACAAGATTACTCCGGTGAATACGTTCAAAACTTTCAGCAATTACGGCCTTAACTCCAAGTAATTTTGTTCCCTTAGCTGCCCAGTCCCGACTTGAACCCATTCCGTAATCTTTTCCAGCAAGAACAATCAAGCCTACTCCTTTTTCTTTATATTTTTGTGCTACCTCATATATGGGTAAAATTTCATCATCAAATTTAGAATATCCGCCTTCAAGTGGTGCAATAAGTTGATTTTTGATACGAATATTTGCAAAAGTTCCTCGAGTCATCACTTTGTCGTTCCCTCGTCTTGAACCAAAACTATTAAAGTCTTTATAAGTTATTCCTGAATTTCTTAAATAATCGCCAGCAGGTGACTTCAACGGAATATTACCCGCAGGACTAATATGATCAGTTGTGATAGAATCTCCAAATTTTGCTAAAACCTGCAAACTTGAAAGGATATTTTTATTAGTAGCTACTAATGTCATATCATCAAAATAAGGGGGATTAGAAATATAAGTAGAGTCAGTTTTCCAATTGTAGACTTGACTTTTTTTCGTTTGAATATCGTTCCAAATTGTATTTTCATCAAAAATTTTTGCATAAGTTTTGGCATACAAATCTTTAGTCACATACTTTTGAACTAAATCGTCCACTTCATCAGAAGGAGGTAAAATGTCTTTCAGATATACTTTTTCACCTTTAAGATTCGTACCTAATGGATTTTTAGTTAGATTTTTTCTAACGGAACCAGCTAGTGCATAAGCAACTACTAAAGGGGGGCTTGCAAGATAATTTGCTTTTACCAATGGATGAATTCTTCCTTCAAAATTTCTATTTCCACTTAAAACACTGGTTGCAACTAGTTCCTTGTCAGTAATTTCTTTTTCTATTTCTCTTAAAAGTGGTCCTGAATTACCAATACATGTTGTACAACCATATCCAATTACATTAAACCCTAAAGTTTCAAGATAAGGAAGAAGACCTGCCTTGTCTAGGTAAGAGCTAACGACCTTTGAACCTGGAGCTAATGATGTTTTGACCCAGCTAGGAACTTCAAGACCTTGTTCTACTGCATTTTTTGCGAGTAATCCTGCCATCATCATTACATGGGGATTACTCGTATTGGTACAGCTCGTAATAGCTGCAATAGCAATTTTCCCATCTTCTTCTTTCAATTTTTTTGTTGTTCAACGAACTTTTCAAAATTATGAGATAAATCTCCTAATTCCAGCATATCTTGCGGGCGTGAAGGTCCTGATAGTCGTGTTTCTACTTTTTCTAAATTAATATCAATGACTTTGCTATAGTGTGGTTGGTAACTATCATCATAAAATAGTTTATTTGCCTTTGCATATGCATCTACTCGCGCAACTATTTCCTCAGAACGATTTGTCGCCCGAAGATACTTCAATGTTTCATTATCAATAGGAAAATATCCACAGGTGGCACCATACTCAGGAGCCATATTTGCAATTGTTGCTCGATCGGCTAAACTTAAATTTTTTAATCCTTCCCCAAAAAATTCAACGAATTTCCCTACCACTTTTTCATCTCGTAAAATTTTCGTGACTGTTAAAGCTAAATCTGTCGCGGTTGCAAATACTCCAAGTTTTCCTATTAGTCTTACTCCTACTACTTCTGGAACAGTTAATGAGCTAGGCTCCCCTAACATTACAGCCTCAGCTTCAATCCCTCCGACTCCCCAACCCAGAACGCCTAAAGCATTAATCATTGTTGTATGACTATCTGTACCAAAAACACTATCTGGATATAAAAGCCCATCTTTTTCGCTAATTACTTCGCTTAAATATTCAATATTAACTTGATGAATGATTCCTGTTGCTGGAGGAACCACTCTAAAATTATCAAAAGATTGCTCTGCCCATTTTAAAAATTCGTAGCGTTCACGATTACGTTCAAACTCTTTTTTTGAATTTAATAAGAAGGCTTGTTCATTTCCTTGAAAATCTACTTGAACAGAATGGTCAATAACTAAATCTACTGGAATTTCTGGGTTAATTAACTCAGGATTTTTTCCTAATTTAAGCATCGCATCACGCATTGCTGCCAAATCAACAATGGCTGGAACTCCTGTAAAATCTTGAAGGACCACACGACTTGGTAAAAAAACGGTTTCTTGACCGACTTCTCTTTTTAAATAATCTTTAATGGCTTGAATATAAGCTTGATCAATATTTTTATCATTTTTCTGCCTAATCAAACTCTCCAAAAGAACTCTTAAACTATATGGAAAGTCTTCAATTCTCTCAGTCTCACTAATATCAAAATAGTGAGACTCTTTATCATTAATTTTTAAAGTTTTCATCTTTCCTCCAATCTTGTATAAGCTTTAGACTCTAAAATACTCTCATAAGCAGGCCTTATGATTTTATTCATATTAATTAATTCTTCCATTCTATGAGCCAACCAACCTACAATTCTAGCGATGGCAAATAAGGGGGTAAATAATTCTTTTGGAATTTCCAGTATTTTATAGACAAATCCTGAATAAAAGTCAACATTTGGACAAATTGTTTTATAAATATTTCTATTTTCGGATATCACTTTAGGAGCAAGGAAAGCAACTTTTTCATAAAGTTTAAATTCTTCTTCTAATCCTTTTTCTTTTGCTAGACTTTCAACATAGGATTTAAAAACCTCAAAACGTGGATCACTCACACTATAGATCGCATGGCCAATGCCATAAATCAATCCTTGCTTATCAAAAACTTCTTTATTTAATATTTGATGAAGATATTTTTTTATTTCTTCATCATTATTGTAATCAGAGATATTTTCTTTAATATTTTCTAGCATTTTTGCCGCTTTGATGTTTGCTCCACCATGTTTTGGTCCTTTTAAACTCGAAAGAGCAGCAGCTATCGTAGCATAAGTATCTGTTCCACTGGAAGTAACCACATGAGTCGTAAATTTCTAATTATTCCCTCCGCCATGTTCCATGTGTAGAATTAGAGCAATGTCTAATACTTTTGCTTCCATATCTGAATAATGACAATCTGGTCGTAGCATACGCAAAATATTTTCGGCCGTTGTCAATTCAGGGTCTGGGAAATGAATATAAAGACTTTCTTTCTTAAAATAATGAATATAAGCTTGATAACTATAAATCGCAAGAAGAGGAAAATCTGCAATGAGTGCTAGCGACTGCTCTAAGACATTCTCAATTGAAATATCCGAAGCTTTTTTATCGTAACTAGCAAGTGCAAGTAGGCAGCGACTCATAGAATTCATTACATCACTTGAAGGATTGGTCAGTATTGTTTCGCGAACAAAAAACTCGGGTAAAGTTCTTTTGCTAGCTAACAGAATTTGAAATTCTTGAAGTTCCTTTGCCGAAGGTAACTCTCCAAATAATAAAAGGTAGGTCATCTCTTCAAAGCCAAAACGATTTTTACTTCTCAAGTCACTAACGATATCTTTAATATTATAGGCTCGATATTCTAAGACACCAGGAATTTGATTCCTTTCCTTATCGAAAGAATGGATCGCAGATATATTAGTTAATCCCGCTAAAACACCTTTCCCATTAATATCTCTTAAACCTTTTTTAACGTTGTACTTTTTGTAAAATTCACTAGGAATTTGTGAATTTTTAATCATTTTTTCTTCTTTATTCATTAAATTCATAAATACCTCCATCTATTTCATTATTATACACTTTTTATTCCGAAAATTATTATTTTCTGAAAATTAAAATTACTTTTTTTTAGAAAATAAAAAACCCTACCATAATGGTAGGGTTAATTTAAAGTTAGTCAATTTCAATCAATAAGTCTTGTGTTTGAATGGCTTCACCTTTGACAACATGAAGGGCAATAACTTCTCCATCGAATGGTGACTCAATGGTCGTTTCCATCTTCATGGCTTCAGTAACCATCAAAGCTTGTCCTTTTTTAACTTTATCTCCAGCTTTAACTAGGATTTCAAGAACAGAACCGGGCATAGTTGCTCCAATTTGGTTTGGATTACCTGTTTCGGCCTTACGTTTAGCTACAATCTGAGTTTGAACGGATTGGTCATTAATCACAACTTCACGACGCTGACCGTTCAAGTTAAAGAAGAGCACACGATTTCCAGCGAGGTCAGGTTCTCCTATTTCATCTAAACGAATGCTGAGCGTTTTACCTTTTTCAATTTGGACTTCAATTTTTTCGTTGAGACGCATTCCGTGTAAGAAAGTTGGCGTATCAAGTAGTGTGACAGCTCCAAATTCTCTTTGCATTTTTTGATAATCAAGGAAAACTTGTGGATACATAATATAAGAGATAACTTCATGATCACCTGGTTCATAACCAATTTTTTGTTCCAAGTCAGCTTTTACAGTTGCAAAATCAACTTTTTCGGCATGTAATCCTGGACGATCCGTAATGACCGATTTGTCTTTTACAATAATTTTTTGTAATTCTTCTGGAAAGCCGCCAACAGGCTGACCTAAATCACCACGGAAGAATGAAACTACTGATTCAGGGAAGTTGAGCTCATTTCCTCGCGCATAGACATCTTCTTCTGTCAATTCGTTTTGAATCATAAAGAGTGCCATATCACCAACTACTTTTGATGAAGGAGTTACTTTAATGATATCGCCAAACATCATGTTTACTTTACGATACATTTGTTTGATTTCATCAAAACGATGTCCAAGTCCAACAGCTGCTGCTTGAGATTTCAAGTTAGTATACTGTCCGCCAGGCATCTCATGCATGTAAACTTCCGTTTGTGGGCTCGTAATTCCTGCCTCAAAAGGTGCATAATATTTACGCACATCTTCCCAATAGTGGTCAATTTGCTCTGCATTTTTCACATTAATTGAAGCATGACGGGGACCATGTTCAAGGGCATAATAAATTGATTGCATTGAAGGTTGAGAAGTTCCACCAGCAAGACTGGCCGTTGCCACATCAATAATATCTACTCCTGCTTGAGTTGCACCAGAATAGGTAATAATACCATTTCCTGAAGTATCATGTGTATGCAAGTGAATTGGTAAGTCAACTGTATCTTTTAATTCAGAAATCAAGCGATATGCCGCTTGAGGTTTCAACAAGCCCGCCATATCTTTAACGGCAAGTATATGAGCCCCAGTAGCTTCTAATTCTTTTGCCAAATCTTTGTAGTATTGGATATTATATTTTGGTCGACTTGGGTCAAGGATATCTCCTGTATAACAAATGGTTGCTTCGGAAATTTTTCCATTGTCACGCACTGCTTGGATTGATTTTTCCATTTGTGGTAACCAGTTGAGGCTATCAAAGATACGGAAGACATCGATTCCTTCATGTGCAGCTACGCGGATAAATTCTTCAATAACATTATCAGGATAGTTTTGATATCCAACTGCATTTGAACCACGGAAAAGCATTTGGAACATGGTATTTGGCATGAGTTTACGTAATTTACGTAGACGATACCATGGCGACTCATTCAAGAAACGATAAGCGACATCAAAGGTTGCCCCACCCCACATTTCAGCTGAGAAAAGTTCTGGAAGTCCTTGATCAATGGCTTGAGCAATTCCTTTCATATCTTGCAAACGCAAACGAGTGGCAAGAAGAGACTGGTGAGCATCACGTAAAGTTGTATCTGTCAATAATACTTCTTTTGTATTTTTCACATATTCAACTACCGCATCAGCCCCTTGTTCATCTAAGATATTTTTAGCTGTCTTTTTCTTTTCAATGTTAAGTAGAGGTTGACGAGGTTCTTCAAAATGGCGTTTTTCTGTATTTTCAATCCCTGGGAAACCATTGACTGTAATCATTGATAAGTAGTGCAAGGTCTTTGTTCCACGGTCACGTAAGCGTGGGAAATTGAAAAGACTTGGAGTATTGTCAATAAAGGTTGTTGTTGCTTGTCCGCTCGTAAAGTTTTCATTGGCAATAACATTAATCAAAAATGGAATATTAGTTTTCACCCCACGAATACGGAATTCATGAAGCACACGATCCATTTTACGTACACTATCGCTAAATTCATTAGCAAAGGTACAAACTTTTACTAAAAGCGAGTCAAAATAGGGAGTCACTTCATAACCAGCATAGGCATTTCCAACGTCCAAACGAATGCCGAAACCACCTGGTGAACGGTAGGTATCGATTTTACCTGTATCTGGTAAAAAGCCATTTTGCGGGTCTTCTGTAGTAATTCGACATTGAATGGCTGAGCCCAAAAGTGGTATTTCAGCTTGTGCTGGGAGACCAATTTCTGTATGTAAATCTTTGCCTTGAGCAATCAAAATTTGTGCTTGAACAATATCTACACCTGTAATGAGCTCTGTAATTGTGTGTTCAACTTGAACACGTGGGTTGACTTCGATAAAGTAGAACTTATCATCTTTGACTAAAAATTCAACCGTCCCAGCATTAACATAACCAACATTTTTACAAAGTTTAACTGCTGCTTCACAAATTTCATTACGGAACTCTGGCGAGAGTCCTACGGCTGGGGCAATTTCAATAACTTTTTGATTTCGACGTTGAACAGAACAATCACGTTCGTGGAGATGGACAATATTTCCATGACTATCCCCAAGAATTTGAACTTCAATATGCTTAGGATTTTCAATGTATTTTTCAACATAGATTTCTCCAGATCCAAAGGCACCGATAGCTTCTGATTTCGCACGAGCATATCCGTCGTGCATTTCAGCGTCATTACGCGCAACACGCATTCCACGACCGCCGCCGCCCAATGCTGCCTTAATCATGACTGGATATCCGTAAGTTTGAGCAAATTCAAGAGCTCCGTCAATATCTACTGCACCATTTGTTCCAGGAATTCCGGGAACTTGAGCTTCATCAGCCGCAGCTTTTGCTTTGATTTTATCACCAAATATATCCAAGTGATGAAGCTCGGGACCAACAAAAACTAAGCCTGCTGCCCGAACTTTTGTAGCAAATTCAAGATTTTCAGATAAGAGACCATAACCTGGATGAATGGCATCTGCTCCTGATTCAAGAGCAACACGAATAATATCATCAATATCCAAATAAGCATCAATTGGTTTTTTACCTTGACCGATAAGGTAAGATTCATCTGCTTTAAAGCGATGAACAGAATATTCATCTTCTCTTGCATAGACGGCTACTGTAGAAAGTCCGAGTTCATTACAGGCACGAAAGACACGAACGGCGATTTCTCCACGATTGGCGACGAGTAGTTTTTTCATTTTGACTCCTTAATGAGGCTTGTTTGGAAAGGTAATTATTAATTCCTTTCACTATTCCATATATTATAAAAATCTTTTATACACTTTTAAACGACTAACATTTGTCAATCGTTTTCATAATTTGGGACACTGCTACTATAGTGATTAGAAAGCTCAGAAACTTCTCGACGTTTCTCATCAGCTGAGATATTCAAGGCAAAAGCAATCCCAAGCGAGAGGACCAAGAAGGAGGAGCCTCCCTGTGATAAGAAGGGGAAAGTTACCCCTGTTTCTGGAATAATCCCAATCGCACCACCAACATTGACAAAAACTTGAATTAGCAATAATCCAGAAACACCAATCATAATCAGTGAATTAAAGACACTTTTGGCTTTGATTCCAACGATTAACATTCGGCTTATCAAGAAAAATAGAATTGCTAATATAATTATTCCACCAATAATTCCCAATTCTTCTACTACAATTGGAAAAATAAAGTCGGTTTGAGCTTCTGGTAAAAATCCATTTTTTTGAATCGAATTTCCTAGGCCACGTCCTGTCCAACCGCCATTTACAACAGCGTAGTAGGAATTAGCTAACTGGTGACCTGAATTGGCCAAATCAGTAAAGGGATTAACAAAGGCTTCAAATCGTTTATTGATATATGCAATTGGTAAAAAACTAGGAATAATATCCCCACCTACAATAAAAAGAAAACCTAGGAAAATGACCATCAGAGATAAAATTAATCTGGAATAGCCAGAATACCAACGCCAAGAAATCCCACTTGCACCGATCATTACCAATGCAACCGCACCAATAATCATAGTGTTCCCGAGGTCAGGCATGATAAGGTCGACTAGCAGTATTGCAACAACTGGTAATCTCCACCCCCCAAAAAGCTTTTGAGTTAGAGTTTTTCCTTTAAAAATTTCATTAATATCATTTTTTTCAATTTCTTCTTGCTTTGTTGAAAAAACTGACGCTAAATACCAAATAATGAAAACCTTGGCAAATTCTGCCGGCTGTACCGTCCCAATTCCTGGAATATGAATCCAGCCTCTGGCTCCATTAACGGGAGCTGTCAGTGCAAAACTCGAGGGCATTATTCTACAGAAAATTAATGACAGAATTAAAATAACCATAATTATTCCTATCATTTTTCTATTTTTGAGCGCTCTAAGTTTCAGACGGTAAATCACTGCAATCATAATAATACTCAATAGTACAAATGCCGTTTGGTTAATTACTAATTTATAAGGATTTAAGCCTTTTTGCAATTGGTCAGGAACCGTAGTTGAAAATACCATTACTATCCCAATTCCTGCAAGAATTAGGTATGGAATTAATATAGAGTAGTTTAAAAAATTATTCTTATTCAAATTCATTATCTTTTTTTCCTCATTCATATTATTATAGCATGAGTTGAATAATTTATAAAGATATTCAAAGCAACCATAAGTTAATGACCAGCAAGAGAAATTTTTATTATCATTTACTCTATTTTTTTGTATGAGGAAATTTATTAATTTACAGCTCTGTCAGTGACTCTGTTGGATAGTGTCACAAAATTATAATAAATATATTTACTGGTAATCTTTTTAGCTACTATTAAAAGGAATAAAAAGGAGAGATGTCTTTTTTTGCATAAAATACCTCTAATGAAATATTATTTAGTTTATTATATAATATTATCACAATTCTTAATGACTGTATATACTTAAAGCTTATTTTAAACAAAAAAAAGCAAGAAATATCTTGCTTTTTAGCCTTCTCGATGAAGTGTAACAATTCGTTCTTTCGGACAAAATTTCATAGTTTCCACTTTTTCTGGATGTGTGGCCTTATTTTTGCTGCTAATATAGTTTTTATTTCCACAAGAACTACAAATTAATGTAATTTTAACTCTCATTCCATAATACTCCGTTTCCGTAAATATTTTCGGAAGTTAATAAATGACCAGATGATATTGACAATGACAAATAGGCTTGTCCCGACAATGGCTGCTCGATAACTAATGTACCCAGCAATGGCTGAACCAACCAAGGGACCGGTGACCATTCCGAGATTTGAGCACATTTGTGCATAAGCAAAAATTCGACTAACTCCTTCTTTTGGCGTAATTTTTGAAAGTAGAGAATTTACTGATGGCATCAAAGCCCCCGTACCAAAGCCAAGAAGGAATCTTAAAATTCCAAGTTGTAATGGACTTTGCACAAAAGCCATTGGCAAGTAAATAATAAATGTGAAAACCAAACCAATCAAGATCAATCGATGTGACCCATATTTATCACCTAAACGACCCAAAAAACTTGAGGACATCATTGCTGATAAGCCCACTGCAGAGACAATTAGACCTGAAATAAACATCAGATTATTAGTGCTTGTTGTCAGCGTTTTAATATATAAAGTAACGAATGGTTCAATAGATTGTGAGGTGATTTGAATAATAAATGTTGTAACCAATAAACCAAAAAGAATTTGTTTATTACTTACTTTATTGATAATTTTCCTGCTAGACAACATTTCACCTTTTGCAATCGGCTCAAAGTTTTCATGAACAAAAAAGATAGTCAGTAAAGTTGCTAGTGCTAATAAAGCCCCTACAATCAAAAAGACATTTGCCATTCCAAACCACTCGGCTAATAATCCACCAAGTGATGGCCCAATCAATGTTCCAGAAACCATTGCAGTAGCTAAGGTTCCAAGTGCATAGCCTGATTTATCTTTTGGAGCTTGTGAGGCAATCATGGCAGTCGAGTTAGGAATATAGCCTGAGAAAAATCCCATCAGTAGGCGAAGGCCAAGTAACCACCAAACATTGGGAACAAATGCGATTCCTCCCATGGTCAAAGTCATGACGATACTAGCTCTTACCATCATCACTTTACGACCATGTTCATCAGCTAAACGTCCCCAAATCGGGGCAACAAGACCAGAAGCTAATGCTGGCAAAGAAAAAGCTAACCCTGAGTAAAGTTCAACATTCCCACCACTTACGCCCAATCCTTGTATGTACAAAGGCAAAAAGGGCATCACTAGTGAAAATGAAGAACCTACAAAAAAGCAGCCAATCCATGTTATAAATAAATTCCTTTTCCAATTAACTGTTTTCGTGTGATTCACCCCTATTTCTCTTTGATTATCCTAGCCAATTCTTGCTGGATTTGTTTCTTTAGTGCATCAATGGTTCCAGAATTATCTAAAATTATATCTGCATATTTTTTCTTTTCTGACAACGACATTTGTGAAGAAATTCGTTTTTTAGCTTCTTCTTCTGTAAAGCTATTTCTTTCCATTAATCTTTCAATTTGTAAATTTTCAGGTATCGCAACTAACCAAATTTCATCAAAACCTTCATAATGATATTCTAATAATAATGGAATATCCATAAATATGATTTGATTTACTGACGAATTTTTTGGTTGCGCTTCTGTATCAAAGCTGTTACTGACAGACTTTTCACTGAGCTCTTTTATCAGCTGGTCACGTCTAGCATATAATTCTTTACGAATAATCTCGTCTTGTAAATTCGACAATTTTTGACGTTGATTTGGGTCAGAAAAAACTAAAGCACTCAATTTTGCTCGGTTTAATTTCCCATTTTCGTCAGTAAAATCTGAACCGAAAGTTTCCATTATTACATTAAAAAGTTTCCCATCAGGTTCTTGCAACTGACGGACAACTTTGTCAGCATCAATTACTTGATAACCTTCAGAAATCAAAAAATCAACCACCGTTGATTTCCCACTCGCAATTCCGCCTGTTAATCCGATTACCTTTATCATTCATCTATTTTAGCACAAATTTTATTTTTCTTAAACTAAAAAAAATAGTTTTTAACTATTATTTTTAGTTTATAGAAAAAAAGTCTGTCAGTAGAACTGACAGACTTTATATTTTTTAATACTAAGAATTAGATATTTGAAGTGTGCATTACTTCTTCATCATCATTTGAAAGTACTTCATGGAAGACACGTTCAGTTAATTCTTGTTTTTGTTCAGGTGTGAGGTATTTAGTGTTAACACAGTAACCAGAGATACGAACAATAACATCTTCACCACGCATGATTTTATCGTAAACATCTTTAAGGTCCATAACGTTCAAGTTAACGTGTTGACCTGCAAATTCAGTACCGTTAATCAAAGCACCTGGTGTGAAGTATCCATCAAGAATTTGAACCAAGTTATCTACTTGTTCATCACGAGTTTTACCAAGTGCACGAGGAGAAACTTGAGTAGTTAATGAAATACCGTCATTTGCATCTTTGAATTCCAATTTGGCTAATGAACGAAGATTTTGCAACCATCCACCTTTAGCTTTGTTAGATGGGTTAGCACCTGGTGAGAAGAATTCAAGTTTAGATTTGTTGACTGTACCATCTTCATTGAGGAATACTCCTTTATGAACTGGAGAGTTACCAGTTTGTTTAGAGTAAGCAACGTTAGATGTGATTGTCAAAAGTGAAACAGTAGCTTCAGCATTTTTGTAAAGTTTGTGTGAAGCTAATTTTTCATGATACATTTTCATGACAAGTTTAGCGATATCATCAGCACGGTCATCATCTTCACCATAACGTGGGAAGTCACCTTCTACTTCATAATCGTAGATGTAGCCATTTTCATCACGCAAAGTTTTAACTTTAGCATATTTAATTGCTGAAAGTGAATCAACTGTATTTGCGAAACCACAGATACCAAATCCCATGTTAGCACGAACTTTAGTAGGCAAGAAGGCCATTTGAACTGCTTCATAATTATATTTGTCAGTCATGTAGTGAATGATATTCATTGCATCAACATAAGTATCAGTCAACCAGTTGAGTGATTTGTCGAAGTTTTCCATAACTGTATCATAGTCAAGAATTTCATCACGAACAGGTTCAATATCGAATACTTTATAATCTTTATGAACGTCATCGTAACCACCGTTCAAACCAGTCAACATTGCTTTCAAGACGTTTACACGCGCACCAAAGTATTGGAGATTATGACGTCCTTCTTCATTTTCTGGGTCAAGTGGTGAGACACAACAAGAGATACATGACATTTCGCCATATCCATCTTTAGCCATTGTTTCAACACCTTCATATTGGATTGATGAGTGTTTGTGACTCATGGACATTGAATAACGTTTGAATGAATATGGGAGTTTAGAGTCCCAAAGAACTGTCAAGTTTGGTTCTGGAGCATTTCCGATTGTATCAAGTGTGTTCAAGAAACGGTAGTCCATTTTAGTTACACGGTGACGTCCGTCATTACCCATACCAGCCATAGATGTTGTGATGAATGTTGGGTCACCAGAATAAAGTTCATCATAGGCAGCAGCACGAGCAAATTTCATTGTACGAAGTTTCAAAACGAAATCATCAACAAATTCTTGGATTTCTTGTTCAGTAAATGTTCCACGAGCAAGGTCACGTTCTGCAAAGATGTCAAGAACGATTGGCACACGTCCAAGTGAAGTTGCAGCACCATTGATAACACGACAAACTGCCATGTATGCAATATTAACCCATTGGATTGCTTCTTTTACGTTCATCGCTGGACGAGAAACGTCAAGACCATACAAAGCACCAAAGTTTACAACTTCTTGCAAAGCTTGGTATTGCATGTTAATTTCTTCTTTAAGACGAATGTTATCATCATTAATTTCAGTGATTGCATCCCATTCTTTTGCTTTTTCCTTCATAAGGTAGTCAGCTCCATAAAGAGCAAGACGTGCATATACCCCAATGATACGTCCACGAGAGTATGCATCAGGCAAACCTGTTACAGTGTGAGCGTGACGTGCTTTACGAATTGCTGAAGTATAAGCACGGAAGATTCCATCATTTACAGAAGTCATTGTTTGTGACAAAACATCATGCAAACCTGGGTCAACTGAAAGACCGTGTTCTGTCAAAATCTTTTCAGCAACACGAAGACCACCTCTTGGCATGAAGTTTAAGCGGAAAAGTTCACTATTTTGCATCCCATAGATGAGTTCAAGTTCTTTATCATTAGCATCAATATATCCAGCAGGAATTTTATCGATAGAGGTTACGCGGTCAGTATCAAAGGGAAATCCTACTTCTTCGTAGTGATTTTTTGTATCTTCAATAATTTTCTTTACTTTAAGTGTACGTTCTGTTGGCCCAGCAAGAAAGCTTTCATCACCATCATATGGTTTGTAGTTTTCTTGTACAAAGCGAGTAACGCTTGCTTTATCGCGCCAGTTGGTTCCTTTAAAACCATCCCAAGCTTGTTCAAAGATATTTTCCGTAACTTCGGTTTTCATTTTGAAATCTCCTTTGTTCTTTCTGTTTCAAATTACAACTTCATTATATCATACAGTTTGATAATAGCAAACAGAATTCAAGAGAAATTACAGATTCTTTACTAATACAGTTTCAATTATTTTAATATCTGTTATACTTTTTTAAAACGTTTTCATAATTAATTCACAAAATAACTTTGACAAACATTGCTAACTTCATGATTTATTATCACTAATTAATTTTTTCACAAAGATGAAAAAAATGGAGAAATTATCTCCATTCATAACATATCTTTTTTGTGTAGCCACCAAGTAACCCAAACACATAATAAAATTCCAAGCACCAAAATGAGCCAGACCATCCAATTAAAATTTTGACCAGGAATCGGAACATTCATTCCATAAAAGCCGACAATAACCGCCGGTATACCTAGAACAAATGTTGCTGAGGTCATAATTTTCATGACGATATTCAAATTATTAGAGACAATATTTGAGAACAAATCTCGGAGATTTTCTAGTAACTTGAGCTAAATCTTGGTTTCTGTATAAGCTTGGTCTGTTTCGACAAAAATATCATAGATTTTTTCGGCAAAACCATCTTCATCATCTTCTCGTAAGTAATCAATAAAATTCTGGAGAACTTGCATATTATTGTGCAGCGCATCTTCAAAATAAATCAAACTTGCTTGAATGGCAATTAAGTCAACAATTTGGTCATTTTTTGTTGAATTTTTGATACCAACTTCAAGCCGGCGGCGCCTTGTTCTAAAGTCTCTCAAATAATCATGAAAAGTATGAGTCATTTGGTACATCACTTGAAAAATTAGTTGGTGTTTATAGCGTTTATAATCATATTCTCGTTCAAAAATGAGACCATTATCAATTTCATGGTTAAGGGCCAAAATAACCGATTCATTCTTAGTCCAAACCAAAGAATATGGAAAAGTAGCCACTTCTCCATATTTGGACAAGGCGGGATATTGCAAAAGAATCAGATTGTTGTCATTATCATCTGTTTCAAAACGGGCATTTTCATAGTCATCTAAAATTCCAGATAGATAGTCAAAAGGAAAATCATAGTGTTCTGAGATATTCCCAATTTCTTCACGTGTTGGATTGAGGACATAAGTGAAATTCTTCATCTCAGAAGTTGAGATCAATTTTTTTTCATTGGATAGTTCATAATTTTTTATCATATCAGCCTATCTATCCCTTCTTTTCCTAATAAAAAAGGATTTAAATCCTCTTCTTCTCCTTCTAATTGTAGCAGATTTTCCTATTTTTTTCTCATTATTTTATTTCAAAGCCTTAACGAAAAGTTTTTTGAAGGAAGTTGGTCTAAATAATACTTTGTGATATAATAAACTTATTAACTTGAGGAGACTATTTTTGAAATTCAAACATGAACCCCTAAACCTGTATCTAAACTTTACAAAATCAGCGGAACAATTTCCTGATAGCCCAATTATTTTTGACCAAACTGTTGGTGCCTTCCCTGAATTAGCTCTGGAAACAACTTACCAAAAGACCCATCAAGCAATTGTTGATAAGGCAAGTCTTTTATCGGAACTAGGAATCAAAAAATCTGACAAAGTCATTATTTTTAAATCAAGTGCTTTTGATACCTATCTTCTTGCCGTAGCTGTTTCTTATCTTGGTGCAGTTCCAGCGATGATTTCTTACCACCTCCCTGCTGAAACAATGGATATTTTGGCTGGTCGTTTAGATGACCCTTGGCTCATTTATGACCAAGTGACTGACCAGACTGTGACAGAAATGAAAAATCTTAAGAATTCTAAAAAACTTTCTGTCAGCAAATTTGCTTCGCAAAAACCAAGTCATCTTGTTGATAGTCAGCAACTGGATAATGACGAGATTGCTTATCTCACTCATACTTCTGGAACAACTGGTGTTCCGAAATTGATTGCCCACTCTGCCAATTCCATGGGCTGGCGCTGGGTGCTTCAAAGAACGGTCATGGATTGGATGCCCGATAAAGAAGAAATTTTGGCTTTCCACATTTCGCCCGTTCATTCTCGTTTCAATATTGGCGTTTCATCTGCCATGACCTTTGGTTTTGGCCTAATGCCACTTAATGATTTATCGAGAGCTAATCTTGTCAATCTATTTTCTAAACATCAGCCTTATGCTTTTGAAACTCACCCTAATGACTTTGTTCGCTTGGCAAATCTTGCGAAGCAGGAACCTGAAATTTTTTCTTCGATTCGCTATCTTCATTCAACTTTTGATGCGATTAATAAAGAAACAATGCATACTTTTTTATCAGCCTCTAAACACGACAACCCAGTCTTTTTACAAATCTATGGTCAGTCAGAATGCGGTCCAATGATTTGGAAAAAACACCGTTTATCAACCCTAGCAGATACTGATGCTCGTGAAATGGGAATTGGTATGCCTGGTCTTTCTAAGGCACGTATTGCTGACGAAAATGGAAATGAATGCCCTGCAGGTATTCCTGGAAGAATTCATTTCCTTTCTAAAGGACGTGCTTTGACTTACTACAAAGAAGAGGATCGTTTCAACAAAGAAGTCTATGGCGACTGGTGGGATACTGGCGATTGGGGCCTAATGAATGAAGAAGGAAATCTTTTCCTCCATGACCGTCAAGTCGATTTAATTGATAAAATTGAATCAAATTTAGCAATTGAAGACCTCCTTTTAGATCAACATGATTTTTTAGATGAAGTTGTGATTATTCGCGATAAATCTGGAAAACCACAACCTATCTTAGCCTTGGCTGACAATGCGGAAATGGATTGGTCAGCTTGGTGGGCTTCAATTGTTGACTTACCATTTTTAAATGAACCTATTCTCATGGCTTACGATGAAATTCCACGTACTGCAACAATGAAAGTTCAAAGATTAGCTCTTGAAAGAGACTTAGCCAAATAAATTATCCTAAATATTTTGCTGACTAATCTGTCAGTAAATTAATTTATCAAAAAACTTAAAAGTAAAACTACTGACAGGTCTGTCAGTAGTTTTTTCAATATAAATTCAAATTATTGAAGTTAAGAATTTTATTTGTTAGAATTAAATAAATGACATAGTGTCATAAATTGAATGATTGGAGAAAAAATGCCAAAATCAACCTATTTTAGTCTTTCTGACGAAAAACGAAAACGTGTCTATGATGCCTGTTTACTAGAATTTCAAACGCACTCTTTCCATGAAGCTAAAATCATGCACATCGTAAAAGCACTTGATATCCCAAGAGGAAGTTTTTATCAATACTTTGAAGATTTGAAGGATTCATATTATTATATCTTGTCACAGGAAACTGTCGAGATTCATGATTTATTTTTTAACTTACTAAAAGAATATCCTCTAGAAGTCGCTCTTGATAAATACAAGTATCTTCTTCTTGAAAATTTAGTAAATTCGCCCCAATATAATCTTTATAAATATCGATTTTTAGATTGGACTTATGAATTAGAAAGAGATTGGAAGCCTAAAGGCGAGGTAACTGTTCCCGCTCGTGAACTTGATAATCCTATTTCCCAAGTATTAAAATCAGTCATTCACAATCTAGTTTATCGCATGTTTAGTGAAAATTGGAATGAACAAAAGTTTATTGAAACTTACGATAAAGAAATCAAATTGCTCACAGAGGGCTTGCTTAATTATGTTACTGAAAGCAAAAAATAGAAAGGAATTTTATGTTTTTAGCACTTAGAGAAATTCGTTATAATAAGGCTCGCTACACTTTAATCGGAGCCATTATTTTTTTAATCGCTTATGTAGTTTTTATACTGTCTGGCCTTTCCGTTGGACTTGCCAATCAATTTAAACAGTCGGTTATTGATTGGAATGCCGAGAAAATAATTCTATCAACCAGTTCAAACAATATTATTTCTGCTTCGCAAATTTCTTCTAGTGATTTAGAAAAAATTAAGGTGGAAAATGGCTCAGAATTATCATTGTTTTCCACTTCAATGCGTAAGACAAATAGTGAACGAAGCAATATCACAGTGATGGCTTTACCAAGTGATTCAAATATCATGCCAAAAGTCTTTGATGGGAAAAAATTTGCTGACAATAGTTTAGATATTATTATCTCGAAAAAATTGGCTAATCAAGGATATAAGATTGGTCAAGAAGTTTCCATTGGTAATAACAATATTAAGCTAAAAATTGTCGGTATTTCTAAAGCATCTTCTTATTCTGCAAGCCCAACCGTTTACACCTCTTTCTCTGCTCTCAATCAAATAAAATATGGCAAGAATAGTAAGACTCCTTTTTCTGTGAACGCTCTAGTTGTCAAATCAGGAAAAATTGATATCAATTCAGCAATTTCAAATCAATATAAAGTAATTTCTATTCCTGAATTAATAAACGACATTCTTGGATACTCTGCGCAAAATATGACGCTAAGCGCTATGATTTATTTCTTATTACTCATCGTTCTACTAATCATCGGAGTATTTATGTATGTGATTACCTTACAAAAAGTACCAATTTTTGGAATCATGAAAGCACAAGGGATTTCAAATACTACAATCATGAACTCCTTACTTGGTCAAACTTTCATTCTTATCTTATTGGGTGTTTTAGTTGCCTTTGTTGCGAGCTATGGTACCAGCTTTATCCTACCCGAAGCAATGCCTTTTGAAGTTAGCATAACAAACTGGTTACTTTACTCTCTCATTCTCATCATCGTATCAATTATTGGGTCACTTTTTTCAATCATTACAATTCGCAAGATTGACCCAACAAAAGCAATTGGAGGTTAAAATGAAAGCAATACTTAAAATGGATAATATTACAAAATCCTTTGGGAGTGGTCATAATAAGATTCAAGCTCTAAAAGGAATCAACTTAGAAGTGAACCAAGGAGAATTTGTTTCAATTATTGGTCCTTCTGGTTCTGGGAAAAGCACTTTCCTTACAATAGCAGGAGGATTACAGAGTCCTACTTCTGGGAATATAACGATTAATGGGTTAAATTTTACACCACTTTCAGAGAAAAAACGTTCTAAACTCAGATTTAAAGAAATAGGATTTATCTTACAAAGTTCAAACTTAATTCCATATTTGACGCTTGAGGAACAATTTCTTTTAATTGATAAAATTAATCATGAAAAGTTAGCCTCTAAAAAAGGGCTTGAACTTCTCGACTCACTTGATATTTTGGATTTAAAAAATAAGTATCCTAGTGACCTTTCTGGCGGTGAACGACAAAGAGCAGCCATTGCCCGTGCATTATTTAATGAACCAAATCTAATATTAGCTGATGAACCGACAGCAAGTTTGGATACTGAACATGCTTATCAAGTTGTTGAATTATTAAGACAGGAAGCTCATCTAAAGAATAAAGCGACAATTATGGTAACCCATGACCAAAGAATGATTAAAAATAGTGACAGCGTCTATCAGATTGAAGATGGACTCTTATCAAAAATAGCTCCTCTCTAACTAAAGAGAAGAGCTATTGTTAAATCATTCATTAATAAACCTTATTTTTTAAGGTTGTAGAATGCTTTAAGACCTTTGTATTGAGCCACTTCAGCCAATTGGTCTTCGATACGAAGCAATTGGTTGTATTTAGCCATACGGTCTGTACGTGAAAGTGAACCAGTTTTGATTTGACCAGCGTTAGTTGCAACAGCGATGTCTGAGATTGTTGAATCTTCAGTTTCACCTGAACGGTGAGATACGATTGCTGTGAAACCAGCTTCTTTAGCCATTTCAATAGCTTCGAAAGTTTCTGTCAAAGTACCGATTTGGTTAACTTTGATCAAGATAGCGTTTGAAGCATTTTCACGGATACCACGTTCAAGGTATTTAGTGTTTGTAACGAAGAAGTCGTCACCAACGAGTTGAACTTTTTTACCAAGACGTTCTGTAAGGATCTTCCATCCGTCCCAGTCGTTTTCGTCCATACCATCTTCAATAGTGATGATTGGGTATTTAGAAACGAGTTCTTCAAGGTAGTCAACTTGTTCAGAAGCTGAAAGTTTTTTACCGCCTTCACCTTCGAATTTAGTGTAGTCGTAAACACCGTTTTCGTAGAATTCTGATGATGCACAGTCGAAACCGATCATAACGCCATCTTCACCTGCTTTATAACCAGCTGCTTCGATTGCTTTAAGGATAGTTTCTACACCGTCTTCAGTTCCGTCAAATTTAGGAGCGAATCCACCTTCGTCACCGACAGCTGTTTCAAGTCCACGAGCTTTAAGAATTTTCTTAAGAGCGTGGAAGATTTCAGCACCCCAACGAAGCGCTTCTTTGAATGTAGGTGCACCAACTGGTACGATCATGAATTCTTGGAAAGCGATAGGAGCGTCTGAGTGAGAACCACCATTGATGATGTTCATCATTGGAGTTGGCAATACTTTAGCGTTGAATCCACCAAGGTAGTTGTAAAGTGGAACACCAAGTTCATCAGCAGCAGCACGAGCAGCAGCGATAGAAACACCAAGAATAGCGTTAGCTCCCAATTTACCTTTGTTTTCAGTACCGTCAAGAGCAATCATTGCACGGTCAATAGCTTGTTGGTCAGTAACTTCATAACCGATGATAGCTTCAGCGATGATGTTGTTTACGTTGTCAACAGCTTTTTGAGTACCAAGTCCGTTGTAGCGAGATTTGTCGCCATCACGAAGTTCAACCGCTTCGTGTTCACCAGTAGAAGCACCTGAAGGTACCATACCGCGACCGAATGCACCGTCTTCAGTGTAAACTTCAACTTCAAGTGTTGGGTTACCGCGTGAGTCAAGGACTTCGCGAGCATAAATATCAGTAATAATTGACATTTTAGTCTCCTTATTATTTTTAAGTGCGTCTGCACTCTTAATACATCTTTGATTTTACTATTTTTTGAAAGATTTTTCAAGTGAAAATCTTCGCAAACCTAAACTTCAAAAGGTTTTGCGCTTACATTTTGAAATTTTATCATTTGAATAATAATGAAAAAGGATAGAAAAAATCTATCCTTAATTTTTATTCTGTTTCAATTAAGCCATAACGACCATCTGTACGACGGTAAACGACATGTGTTCCATTACTGTCAGCATCTGTAAAGACGTAGAAATCATGACCTAACATGTCCATTTGAAGTACTGCTTCTTCAGCATCCATCGGTTTTAAAGCAACATGTTTAGTCCGTACAATATCTACGTGATCCTCAGCAACTTCATCAGTTGTATCTAATGGAGCAAATTCATCACCAAAAACTTGTCCAGTTGGGACAGCATTACGTGGTTTACGGTTCATACGTGTCTTGTATTTACGAATTTGACGTTCGAGTTTTTCTTCAACAAAATCAATTGATGAGTACATATCTTGTGAAGTGTCTTCTGCACGGAGAGTTACATTTTTGGCTGGAAGAGTTACTTCAACTTTAGCTCGTTTTTCAGTGTAAACTTTAAGATTAACATAGGCTGTTACTTCATGACCATCGTTGAAATATTTATCGAGTTTTCCGATTTTATCTTCAACATAAGCGCGGATTGCATCAGTCACTTCGACGTTTTCGCCACGGATATTAAATTTGATCATAAGAGTACCTCTTCAACAGTTCTTTTTGTTTCAATGAAGCCCTTAAACTTTTGGAATTTTCAGGACTTCTGAATCTTTTCGAACTGTCCTTTCCTTTATTTCTAATTTAATTATAACATGAAACAACTTTCATCTCAAACAATTTGAGCGATTTTAATTTTTTTATTAGAAGCACCAATGGAAATATGATTTCCTGCTTTAATCTCACCCGAGAGCAATTGCTCACTTAAAAGATCTTCAACTTCTTTTTGGAGTGCTTTACGCAATGGACGTGCCCCATATTCTGGGTCAAATCCTACTTCAGCGATTAGTTTTATTGCTGATGGCGTAAGTTTCACATGAATATCTTGTTCCGCCAAACGTTTAATCAAAGATTTGCTCATAATCTTAACAATTTGTTCAATTTCTTGACTTTCCAATGAATGGAAAACAATGTTTTCATCAATACGATTGAGAAACTCTGGACGATAATGACGTTTAAGTTCTTCCAAAATTCTTGATTGCATAGCTGAGTAGTCAGCCGTGATATTTTTTGCACCAAAACCAACTGTTTTATCATCACGAAGAGCCGTTGCACCCAAGTTTGAAGTCATGATAATAATTGTGTTTCTAAAATCAACTTTGCGACCCTTTGTATCTGTCACAAATCCATCATCTAGAATTTGCAACATGATATTGAAAACGTCAGGATGAGCTTTCTCAACTTCATCTAAAAGAACCACAGAATAGGGTTTATTACGAACACGTTCAGTCAATTGACCACCTTCATCATAACCAACATATCCTGGAGGTGCTCCAATCAATCGTGAAGTTGAATGTTTTTCCATAAATTCACTCATATCCACTCGAATCATGTTGTCTTCGCTACCAAAAACACTATCGGCCAAGGCCTTAGCTAACTCAGTTTTCCCAACACCAGTTGGTCCAAGAAACATAAATGAACCCATTGGACGGCGACTATCAGCCACACCAGAACGTGCCCGACGAATGGCTCTTGAAACCGCAGAAATTGCTTCTTCTTGACCAACGACCCGTTTGTGCAATTCTTTTTCAAGATTAATCAAACGGTCGCTTTCAGATTTAGTCATTTGAGTAATTGGAACACCTGTCAGCGTTGAGGCAACAGCAATAACAGCTTGGTCAGTAACTTCTTGACGTTTTTCCTCTTTTATTGAGAATTTATAAATCTTGTCAGAAATTTTTTCAACAGCTTTTTCTTTGATGCGAGAGGCTTTAACATCAAGTTTAATGACAGCTTCCGCTAGTTCTTCTTGAGCTTTAACTAAGTCTTTCTCTAATTCAAGACGTTTTGTTTCTTGGTTTTTAACAGAAATTTTAACTGCTGCCGCTGCTTCATCAAGCAAGTCGATGGCTTTATCAGGCAATTTGCGACTGGTCATGTACCGAACACTAAGTGTCACAGCGCTTTTAATCGCTTGGTCAGTAAATTTTACTTGATGATAATCTTCAAATTTCTCACGTAACCCTTGTAGGATAGCAATGGCTTCATCTGGACTTGGCTCATCAACATTGATTCTTGCCAAACGACGTTCTAATGCTTCATCTTTTTCAATGTATTTTTGGTATTCGTGATAAGTCGTTGCCCCAACCATTTGAAAATCACCACGTGCAAGGGCTGGTTTTAAAATATTTGCTGCATCATTGACCGAGTCCATGCCCCCGCCAGCACCAATAATTGTATGCAATTCATCAATGAAAATGATGACATCTGGGTCAGCACTTACTTCTTCAACAATTGCTGTCAAGCGGTCTTCAAATTCACCTCTAAATTTTGTACCAGCAACAACAGTTGCCATATTTAGGGCCATAATCCGGCTATTCATCAAACCGATAGGTACTTGGCCGTTGACAATTCTTTGAGCCAATCCCTCGATTATTGCTGATTTACCAACACCAGGTTCGCCAACTAAAACAGGGTTATTTTTTGTTCTACGACTAAGAATATGAATCAAACGGTCAACTTCTGCTTCCCGACCAATCATTGGGTCAAGCTTTCCTGAACGAGCAGCTTCAGTTAAATCTGAAGAAACTGAATCCAAAGTTGGTGTACTTGAATTCTCTGCTACCCCTTTTGCCATCTTACGTTTGGACATTGGTGTTACAGCTTTTTTGTTTTCTGGAACTTTAAGTCCTGTTCTTTTTTCAATTTCTTTTCGCAAAGAAACAATATTGATTTTTTGTAACTTCAAAAGTTGAATACCAAAACCATCTTCGACTTGAAGTAATGCATAAAGCAAATGCTCCGTTCCTACTGCTTCTGCATTATTATGAACAGCTAAAAAGCTAGCTACAGTGACCACTTCTTCTGCGCGAGGAGAGAAACGTAATTCAGAACGTTTCACTTTGACATGGCTAGATAAATCTTCCAAATCAATCAGTAAGTCTGAAGAATCAACATTCATTCCAGCAAGAATACTGTAAGCAATTGAGCCTGAAGTAGTAGCCATTGCTGCCAATAAATGAGCACTTTCAATCGTACCGTATTGATATTGGTGGGCATCTTCTGCTGCTTTCTCGAAAATTCGGTCCAGTGTTGGTGTATATTTTACATTTTCAAATTTCATCGTCACGATCCAATCTGTTTATTATACTTTTCATCATTATACCACGAGTAAAGGGACTGATGGCTCCGTCAGTGATTACGAGTAATAGTAAATTCCCTTCACGTTCTGTCAGTACTTTTTCATCAAAAAGAAGTTGAACGATGTCATGAGCAGCCTTACTTGAGAGATTTGCTGGAACCTTTTGATAAAGGGCCGTTAAAAATTCATGACGAGCGGAATATTGATATTTTACAATTTTGATGTAACCACCGCCACCACGTTTTGATTCTACATCAAAACCTTTAGAGGCTGTAAAACGAGTTTTAATAACATAATTAATCTGACTTGGAACTACGTCAAATTGATTAGCTAAATCAGCCCGTTTTATTTCAATAACCTGTGCTTCTTCTAGGAGTTGTCTCAGATAAGCTTCAATAATATCTGATGTGTTTTTTTGACCTGCCATCGATCCATCCTTTCTTTTATCCATTTTCTAAATAATCTTTGACTATTACTGACTATTATACCTAAAAAATACTTTTTTTACCAAAAATAGCGTTTTTCAGCAACTGAGCATTTGGTTAGAGAGAAGTTTTTTGATAGAAAAAAATAAAAAAACCGTTACTTGATGTGCACCCCAAAAGTTAGACTTTTTATCCAAGTAGAAATACTTGGATTTTTTTAATTGTTTTGGTAATTCAAGCGAAATTGAATTGGACTCATCCAGTTCAATTTTTGTTTGATTCGTTTTGTATTATAGTACCTAATCCAGATTACAATAACCTGTTCAAGTTCTTCGAAAGACGAGAAGATATGTCCGTAGTAAATTTCTTGTTTAAGTAGCCCAAAGAAATTCTCCATAACTGAATTATCATGGCAGTTTCCTTTAC
>NZ_BCVK01000030.1 GCF_001591705.1 Lactococcus cremoris subsp. cremoris NBRC 100676
AAAAGTCGATCGCTTCAAGGTTTTCAATTGAAATTAGAGATGATACTTTTAGCGTATTCTTTATTGTTAAAATCAGCTAAATCACTGGAACCAGAGACTTTAAGATATTCTATCGGGTATCAAGTCATGGCTAAATAATCAACTAGCAATTCGGGTATCTAAAATAGTAGAAATAAGAAGAAAAAAGACTAAAAAATTGTTTGAAAAAATTATGTAAAAGTCAAAAACAGGTGCTTTTGTTGATTTACATAATTTTTTTATAGGCTACATAATCAAATAAAATGACGAATTGAGACAGGTTTTTTTCTTTAAAAATGATATAATGATTTCATGGAAAATACAGATTTAATTTACGGATTGCATGCGGTCACGGAAGCACTAAATGGAGACCTTGTCAACAAGCTTTACGTTCAAGAAGATTTGCGCGGAAAAAATGTTGAAAAAATAAAAGAACTCGCACGAATTAAGAAAGTTAATATATCATGGACTCCCAAAACAGAATTAAATAAGCTGACAGAAAATGGAGTCCATCAAGGATTTATGGCAAGGGTTTCTGAATTTGCTTACGCTGATTTAGCAACGTTGCTTCCAGAATTAGCGGAAAAAGCAGAAGCTACAATTTTAATTTTAGATGAGTTGACAGACCCTCACAATTTGGGTTCTATTGCGCGTACAGCTGATGCAACTGGTGTGGATGCAATTATTATTCCAAAACATCGAGCAGTTGGTATTACACCGACAGCAGTTAAAGCATCAACAGGTGCCTTACAACATGTGCCCGTAGTTCGAGTAACTAATCTGTCACAAACTTTAGATAAACTAAAAAGTGCTGGATTTTGGATTTTTGGAACAGATATGGATGGTACGGTTTATAGCAAATGGAATACTAAAGGAAAAATTGCTTTAATTATTGGTAATGAGGGACACGGTATTGGTCAGAACCTCAAAAAGCAAGTTGATGAAATGATTACAATTCCGATGGTAGGACATGTGCAAAGTCTTAATGCGTCAGTAGCAGCAAGTATTTTGATGTACGAAGTTTTCAGAAATCGTCTTTAATATTTACTGATGAAATTAAAGCTTGTTTCTAATCACAAATAGGCAATGAGTGTTCTTTAAACAAGCTGTCAATGAAGCACTATTTCTGTCATTTGTAATAAAAAGAAAGGATTTTTATGACTTTTCAAATCATGACCGACTCAACATCAGACTTGAGTCAATATTATCTTAAAAAAAACCATATTGAAATATTAGGAATGACCGTAACAGTCGGTAATCAGACCTATGAAACCATTGGAGAAGAGGCGCTAGATAACAGTACACTCCTTACAGCAATCAAAAAAGGAGCGACGGTTCACACTTCCCAAATCAATTCGGGACAATTTTTAGAAGTGTTTAAAAAATATGCCTTGGCTGAGGAAGACCTTCTTTATCTTGCTTTTTCATCTGGGCTTTCTGGAACTTATCAGTCTGCCCTTATTGCACAAAATATGATTTTAGAAGAATTTCCTAATGCAAAAATAACAGTTATTGATACACTTGCGGCAGCATCAGGAGAAGGATTCATCGTTGAAGAAGCTGTCAAACTTAGAGATGCGGGGAAATCACTGACAGAAACTCTGAAAGTTTTGTCAGATATCATCCCACGTTTACAGAGTCGTTTCATGGTTGACGATTTAAACCATCTTGCAAGAGGAGGTCGAATACCAAAGGCTGTAGCCTTGGTTGGAACGATGGCGAATATCAAACCCTTACTTGATGTTGATCCTGCAGGTAAGTTACGACAAGTGACCAAAGTTCGTGGGAAGAAAAAAGCGATAAATCAAATGCTTGAAAAAACGCTTGAGGAAATGGATACGGCTTATCCACGCTTGGTTATTTCTTATTCGGGCACAGATGAAGTAGCTCAAGAAATCAAGAAACAAGCTATGCAAAAAAATGGAATTAGCGATGTCGATGTTCGCCCACTCAGTCCAACAATTGTAACCCATACAGGAGACGGGACGATAGCAATTTTTTCAATAAGTAGACAAAGTAGAGAATAATTTAATAAAAAACTGAAAAAATCACAGCTAAACTCTTGTTTTACTGTGATTTTATGTTAAAATAATTAATGAGTGTAATTGTATATAAAATTATCTGTACACTTACCTAATTTATTAAAAAAAATATGAATCGTGATGTGTGAGGGAAAGGAGTCGCTTTTATGGCCAAAAGTGGACTTTATACAGGCGTAGATATCGGGACAAACACAATAAAGGTGCTTGTTGCTGAATACGTCTCAGGTGAAATGAATATAATTGGTGTCGGAAACGCAAAATCCGATGGCCTTAAAAATGGAATTATTGTAGATATTGAGAAGGTAGCACAAGCATTACGAAAAGCTGTAAATGCTGCTGAAGAACGTGCCGGAATCACGATTGATCGAATTAACGTGAGCATTCCAGCAAATTCCCTCGAAATGGAACCATGCCAAGGTATGGTCCCAATTGTTAGTGATACAAAAGAAATTACAGATAACGATGTGATTCAAGTCGTTCAAAACGCTTTAATGCGTGGGATTGTTCCTGAAAGAGAAATTATTGCTGTAGAAACAAAAGAGTTTACAGTGGATGGCTTTACAGGCATATCAGATCCACGTGGAATGTTTGGTGTTCGACTTGAAATTCGTGGGGTTGTTTACACTGGCCCTAAAACTCTTGTTCATAATGTTCGTAAAGTTGTTGAACGTGCTGGATTGCTTGTTGACAATATTGTTATTGCTCCTCTTGCAATGGCACAATATGTGCTCACAGAAGGTGAACGCGAATTTGGAACAATCATGGTTGATTTAGGTGCTGGACAAACAACAGTTAGCATTGTAAAAGATCAATCTTTGAAATTTACACATACAAGCCCTGAAGGTGGCGACTATGTGACTAAAGATATTTCAACTGTCTTAAATACCTCTGTTTCGGCAGCTGAAGATTTGAAAGTCAACTATGGTGAAGCAAGTACTGAACGTGCAAGTCAAGATGAGTATTTCCTTGTTGATGTTGTTGGTAAAGATGAACCAGAACAAATCACAGAATACTACCTCTCACAAATCATTGAAGCGCGAATGACTCAAGTTTTTAATCGCGTACGTCAAGATTTGGAACACGGACACACATCAGAAACTCCTGGAGGACTGATTTTAGTCGGTGGGACAGCTGCTATGCCAGGTGTTGTTGATTTAGCAACAAAAATCTTGGGAATGAATGCTCGTCTTTACGTTCCTGGAGAAATGGGCTTGCGCAATCCTGCGTTCGCTCAAGTCATTAGTGTAGTTAATTATATCGGAAGTCGAAGTGATATTGATGTTTTAGTATCACAAGCTTTTTCTGGCGATTATGCCTATACGGCAGCTGAAGAAACTTACGTTGCTCCTGTTCAAACAATCGCACCACAAGTGACAACAGTAGCCGACGTAGAAAATGATTTCTACACTGAACCTCAATCGCGTCCAGTTGCAACTCAAAAAGTAACTGAGCCCGAAGAAGAAAAAGAAGGTCTTGTTGACCGTGCCAAAAGTTTCTTTGGCAACCTCTTTGACTAATCTGAAAGTAAAAACGGAGAAATAAAAACATGGAATTTTCATTTGATACAGACTTAACTTCTGGTGCTGTAATTAAAGTTATCGGTGTTGGTGGTGGTGGTGGTAATGCCATCAACCGTATGATTGAAGAAGGTGTTTCTGGCGTTGAATTTATCGCTGCAAACACTGATGTACAAGCTTTGCGTAGTTCAAAAGCAGATACAGTAATTCAACTTGGCCCAAAATTGACTCGTGGTTTGGGTGCTGGTGCACAACCTGAAGTAGGTAAACGTGCAGCTGAAGAATCAGCTGAAACTGTTTCACAAGCCCTTGAAGGATCAGATATGATTTTCATCACTGCTGGTATGGGTGGTGGAACTGGTACAGGTGCTGCACCAGTTATTGCTCAAATCGCTAAAGAACTTGGTGCTTTGACTGTCGGTGTTGTTACTCGTCCTTTCGGTTTCGAAGGTTCAAAACGTTCATATTTTGCAACTGAAGGAATTGAAGCTCTTCGTGCAAATGTTGATACGCTTCTTATCATCTCAAACAACAACTTGCTTGAAATTGTTGATAAGAAAACTCCATTGACTGAAGCATTACGTGAGGCTGATAATGTTTTGCGCCAAGGTGTTCAAGGGGTTACTGATTTGATTACTAACCCAGGAATGATTAACCTTGACTTTGCCGATGTTAAAACAGTCATGGAAAATAAAGGTGATGCTCTTATGGGTATCGGAGTTGCGACTGGTGAAGAACGAGTTATCGAAGCAACTCGCAAAGCGATCTACTCACCACTTCTTGAAACTACAATTGAAGGAGCTGAAAATGTTCTTTTGAATGTGACAGGTGGAATGGATATGAGTTTGATTGAAGCACAAGATGCTTCAGAAATTGTTATCCAAGCAGCTGGTAATGATGTTAATATTATGTTAGGTACAGCAATTGATCCTAACCTTAAAGATGAAATCCGTGTAACAGTTGTTGCA
The DNA here is from genome assembly GCF_001591705.1 of Lactococcus cremoris subsp. cremoris NBRC 100676. Lineage (GTDB taxonomy): Bacteria > Bacillota > Bacilli > Lactobacillales > Streptococcaceae > Lactococcus > Lactococcus cremoris. Next base: position 4,546 of record NZ_BCVK01000030.1, read on the forward strand.
ACTGGTGTTGCTAAAGAAGATGCAGATGAAGCTTTGGGATTGCAACCAGAATCACGTCGTCAACCTAATTTGACACATAATTCTAATATGCAACATGCTCAAACAAGTCGTCCAATTCAAAGACAACAACAACCGCAAGCGACTCAACAAGGACAAAATCAATCTTCAGCATTTGGAGATTGGGATATTCGCCGTGAAACTTCAACACGTCAAAACGTAAGTAACACACGCGATACTTCTTCAGTAACAAGCTTTGGTGGAGTACCAACTACAGATGAAGACCTTGATACACCACCATTCTTCCGTAAAAATTAATCTATGACGATTAAAGAGAATGTTAAAAGAATACTGAATAATGTGGATGCAGCAAAAGCTGCGTCTTCTTATTCTAATCAGTCAGTTTCAGTCGTTGCTGTAACAAAATCTGTTGAAGCTAATCTTGCACGCGAAGTATTTGAAAATGGAATTTCACATTTGGCAGAAAATCGGACAGAACTTTTTCTAGAAAAATATGAAGCTCTAAAAGATTGTGAGATTACTTGGCATCTAATTGGTAATTTACAAAGACGTAAAGTTAAGAAAGTTATTAATTATGTTGATTATTTTCATGCATTAGATTCTTTGAAATTAGCGCAGGAAATAAGTAAGCGAGCCGAGCATCTCATTAAGTGTTTTATCGAAGTTAATATTTCTGGTGAAGAAAGTAAACATGGCTTTTCTGTGGATGAGCTTAAGGAAACTTTAGCTGATTTCTCTGAGTTAGAAAATATTGAAATTGTTGGATTGATGACAATGGCTCCGTTTGATGCGAATGAAAGCGAATGTAATGACATTTTCGGACGAATGAAAGAATTACAAGTTGAAATTTCTGAAATGAATCTTCCAAAAATTCCCTGCACAGAATTAAGCATGGGAATGAGTCGGGATTATGAAATTGCCATTAAAAATGGAGCAACTTTTGTTCGAATCGGCACAGAATTTTTTAAAGATTTATAAGCTTAAAGATTAACGTAAACAACGGAGGAAAATATGGCATTTAAAGATTGGATGAATAATCTACGAGATTATTTTGTAGAGGATGATGAAGAGTTCAACGAACCTACACGTCCTGTGCAAGAATCTAGGCCAACGGTGGCATCTACGCCAAAACCAAAGGTTGAAGAGTGGAAAGTGCAGGCAGACTATCAAAGTCGTCGCCCAGCACAATCAACTCCAAAACCGCAAGCACAAACAGCAGCGCCAAAACGCTCTGCTTCAACTTTCTCAAAACCTATGCCTGAAAAAATCGTACAACAACAAACCGTTTCGCAAGCTCAATCATTAGCTGCAACGGTTTCTACTATTGCAATTAAAGAACCACGTGCCTATGCAGACATCATGGAATCAGCACGCATCGTCAAAAATGGCGAATGTGTACTTGTCAATTTTAAATTTATGGGTGACGCCCAAGCGCGTCGTTCAATTGACTTCATGACTGGGGTGGTCTTTACCCTTGATGGTGATATTCAAAATGTGGGTGGTCAAATTTTCTTGATGACTCCAGCGAATATTACAGTTGATGCAGCAAAAGAAATGTCTATCTTAGCTGGTCAAAATTTTGAAAGTTATGATAATTACTAATGCCTATTATAATTACAATAATAAACTGGCTTTTACGTTTATTGGATTTTTATTCAATTATTTTAATAATTTATGCCTTGATGAGTTGGATTCCAAATCTTTATGAAACTTGGTTTGGACGGTTAATTGTTAAGGTTTCTCGCCCCTATTTGAGTTTATTTGAAAATCTACCATTACAAATTTGGGGACTAGATTTCACAATCTTGGTTGCTCTCATTGTTTTACAATTTGTTCAACGGTTCATTATTATTGTATTTAATGGTGTATTCCATTGATTACCGAAAATGTTTATCAACACTTTCAAGCAAATGAACATCATTTTATTGATCGTTGTTTAGATTGGATAAGTCAAGTTGAAGAGACTTATTCGGTAATAAGTACATTTTTTCTTAATCCTCGTGAAGTAGAGATTTTGAAAACATTAGCAAATAAAAGAGAAGTCCAAGTTTTTTCTAGCGCGGAGTTAGCACAAACAGAATTAGTCAAAATAATTTTGGCTCCAAATTTTTATGTGCTTGACAAAGATGATTTCGATATTGCTTTACTGGAAATATCTTATGCAATCAAATTTGTTCAAATTTCACATGCACAAGTCTTAGGGACTTTCTTAGGACAAGCAGGTGTTAAACGCCAAGAATTAGGTGACATCATTGTTACTGACAGCAAAATTCAGATTTTTGTCAGTAAACATCTTGTCGAAAGTTTTAAATCGATTGATAAAATTGGACGAGCAGCAGTTAAGATTGATGAAATTTCACTGACAGATTTAGCTCAAGATACTGAGCGAGCTATTCAGGAAGTTGTACTTCTTGATGGTTTGCGGATAGATAAAATGATTGGTATCGCTTTCAAAATCTCTCGCAATATTGCTATAAATATGTTAGAATCAAAGAAGGTTAAGATTAATTACCAAGAAATTGATAAAAAAGATTTCTCTGTTGGAGCTGGTGATTTGATTAGTGTCCGAGGGTTTGGACGCATCAAAATTTTGAGCCTCTTAGGCCTGACTAAAAAGGGAAAACAGAGAGTTGAAATAGAACTTATTAGAAATCAGAAAAAATAGTTTCTAAGACGAAAATCGCTTTGATGAGATTTTCTAAGGATAAAGAGGAGTGATTGATGGCATTAAATAGTTTAGATGTTCAAAACAAAACCTTTAATCCACAATTTCGTGGGTTCAGTAAACATGAAGTTGATGAATTTTTGGATATCGTTGTTCGAGATTATGATGAATTTGCTCAAACAATAAAAGATCAAGAACGTGAATTAAAAGCATTACGTGAACGCGTGAAATATTTTGATGACATGAAAGATTCATTGAACAAATCAATTGTCGTTGCCCAAGATGCTGCTGATAATCTTTGTGAACAAGCGAAAAGTGAAGCTGACACATTAAAAATTAATTCTGAAAAAGAATCTGCAGAAATTATTGCAAATGCTGGACAAAAGAGTTCGTTAATAATTGAAGCGGCTAAAAAAGAAGCTGGTAATATTTTAAATGCTGCTTCTGATGATGCTCGTAAGTTAGTACGTGATACTGATGATTTAAAACGTAAAATACGTCTCTATCATCAACGTATGACTTCGATTATTGAAAATCAACTTGCTTCTATTCAATCAGATGATTGGGCTGAAATTTTCAGACCAACACAAGATTATTCAATTAATCCTGAAGAAAAATTGCAAATGATTATTGAAGAACATTTGGAAAACGCTGAATCAACTTTAGTAAAAACCCAAGCAATTCAACCTTTAACAGATGAAGAAATTGAACAAGCAAACGAAAAAGCTGAAGAGCCAGAAGTAGAAGCTGAGCCGATTGAGTCTTCTGAAAATATTGAAGAAACTGAAGTTCCTACTGAAGCAAAAGAAGAAGTTGCTGAAGTGACTGAAACAGTTGCTGATGAAAGTCCTGAGCATTCAGAAATTGATATACCTAAAGCTGATGATTCAGAAATTTTTCCAGAATTAGAAGCGAAAGCACCAGCTGAAACAACTGAGCTTGTTGAAAAAGATAATCAAGAAACAATTGATTTAAGCGAATTAAAAAATTAAAATCAGACCAAGATGAGAAAAAATATAATTAAAGCAAGCGAGTGATGATGGAAGACTCGTATTCCCTATTTTTCTTATTATCAGCTGATTGAATTTCTAATTTTACTGACAGATTTTCTTATCTCGAATTAAATTAGGAAAATCTTGAACTGAACTCAAAGTAAGTTTAAGCGTATCGCACGTTACGCGATTAGAGTTTCTGTCAGTAAGTTTTACTGACAGAAAAAATGAAGGTGGTACCACGGTTTTTCGTCCTTTACGAAAGGCCGTTTTTTTGTATAGTTCAGAACTTTAAAGGAAGTCTTGGGTTTATAGCTCAAATAAAAGATTACTTTTCATGAGTGAGAAATAAGATAGTTTTCTTTTACATTGGATAAATTATTTTATTAGATTATTCACAAAAAAACAAAGATTAAAAAACAAAGATTAAAAAATAGAAAGAAGAAAATATGAAAATCAAAGATACTTTGAACTTGGGAAAAACAGCTTTTCCAATGCGTGCAGGCTTGCCAAATAAAGAGCCCAATTGGCAAAAAGATTGGTCAGATGCTACGCTTTATGAGAAACGTCAAGAATTAAATGAGGGGAAACCTTCGTTTATACTCCATGATGGACCTCCCTATGCAAATGGGAATATTCACCTTGGACATTCTTTAAACAAAATTTCAAAAGATATTATTGTTCGTTATAAATCAATGGCAGGATTCCGTGCTCCTTATGTTCCTGGTTGGGACACTCATGGTTTACCAATTGAGCAACAACTTGCTAAAGCAGGTATGAAACGTAAAGAAATGGACTTGCTTGACTATCTTGAAGAATGTCGCAAATATGCGATGAAACAAGTAGACATGCAACGTTCAGACTTCAAATCACTCGGTGTTTTGGCCGATTGGGATCGTCCATATCTGACTTTATTGCCAGAATACGAAGCGGCTCAAATTCGCGTTTTTGGGAAAATGGCTGAAAAAGGATACATCTATAAAGGACAAAAACCAATTTATTGGTCACCTTCATCTGAAAGCTCACTTGCTGAAGCTGAAATTGAATATCAAGATGTTCGTTCAGCCTCAATTTTTGTGGCATTTAAAGCTAAAGATACCAAAGGAAAATTGCCAGAAGATGTCGAATTTGTTATCTGGACAACAACGCCATGGACCATTCCATCAAACTTGGGAATTTTTGCTCATCCTGACTATGATTATTCAGTTGTGGCGGTTAATAATCGCAAATTTGTGATTGCTTCTGAAATGCTTGAGGCCGTTGCTGAAAAACTTGAATGGGAAAATCCAGAAGTTCTTCAAACCCTGAAAGGTTCTGATTTAGAATACATGGTTGCTAAGCACCCATTTTATGATCGTGAAACACTAATCATGAATGCAGATTACGTCACACTTGATTCTGGTACTGGACTTGTCCACGTTGCTCCTGGTCATGGTGAAGATGACTATTTTGCTAGTCGTAAATATAAATTGCCAGTCTTGTCACCAATCGATAATCGTGGTTATTATACTGACGAAGCTCCTGGTCTTGAAGGCGTCTTTTATGATGATGGAAATAAAATCGTCAGTAACTGGCTGGAAGAAAAAAATGCTTTATTGAAACTTGAATTCTTCACTCACAGTTATCCGCATGATTGGCGCACTAAAAAACCAGTCATTTTCCGTGCCACACCGCAATGGTTTGCTTCAATCGATGACTTCCGTCAAAATATTTTGGATGAAGTTGAAAAAGTAGATTGGGTTATTCCATGGGGTAAAACTCGGTTATTCAACATGGTTCGCGACCGTGGGGATTGGGTCATTTCACGTCAACGTGCTTGGGGAGTACCATTGCCAATTTTCTACGGTGAAAATGGTGAACCAATTATCACACCAGAAACAACTGAACACGTAGCTAAACTTTTTGCTGAATTTGGCTCAAAAGTTTGGTTTGAACGTGAAGCAAAAGACCTTCTACCAGAAGGATTTACTCATCCAGCTTCACCAAATGGTGAATTTACAAAAGAAAAAGACATCATGGACGTTTGGTTTGATTCAGGTTCTTCTTGGAATGGTGTCCTTAACGAACGTGACTATCTTAGCTTCCCAGCGGATCTTTATCTTGAAGGATCAGACCAATACCGTGGTTGGTTCAACTCATCTATTACAACCTCAGTGGCGGTAAATGGTGTAGCACCATATAAAGCAGTTCTTTCACAAGGATTCGTTTTGGATGGTAAAGGTCGCAAAATGTCTAAATCAATTGGAAATACAATTGTGCCAAAAGATGTCACTAAGAAATTTGGTGCCGATATTCTCCGTCTTTGGGTGGCCTCAATTGATACCGAATCAGATGTTCGTGTATCTATGGATATTCTCAGTCAAGTCTCTGAAGTTTACCGTAAAATCCGTAACACTTTGCGTTTCTTAATCGCAAATACATCTGATTTTAATCCTAAAGAAGATGGAATTGACTTTGCTGAACTTCGTCCAGTAGATAAATATATGCTTGTGAAATTTAATGAACTTGTAAAACAAATCCATAAAGCTTATGATAATTACAGTTTTATGAGTGTATACAAATCAATCATTAATTTCATCACTAATGATTTGTCATCGTTCTATCTTGATTTTGCAAAAGATGTGGTTTATATTGAAGCAGCAAATTCACCAGAACGACGTTCAATGCAAACAGTAATGTATGTTATTTTGAAAGATTTGGTAAAAGTTCTTGTTCCAATTTTGCCTCATACAGCAGAAGAAACATGGACTTACTTAGAGCATGAACCAGAAAATTTTGCTTATCTTGCAGAAATGCCAGAAGCAGCGGAAATTCCAGGTAGTGAAGAACTATTAGGAAATTGGCAAGAATTCCTTGACTTCCGTGATAAGATTTTGAAAGCTTTGGAAAGTGCTCGTGAAGCGAAACTTATTGGTAAATCATTGGAAGCAACAGTGACAATTTATCCAAATGAAGTTGTACGTACTTTACTGACAGCGATTGACGAAAAGGTTGCGCAACTTTTGATTGTATCAAACTTTGTAGTAGCGAACGGAACTGTAAGTGATGCACCAGAAGCAGCTATGAAATTTGATGACCTTGCTGTTCTTGTGGAACATGCCGCTGGTGATGTTTGTGACCGTTGCCGCAGAACTGACGAAACAGTTGGGCATAACGCCAATGAAAATCTCAAAATGCTTTGTGAACATTGTGCACATATCGTTGAAAAAGAATTTCCAGAAGTCCTTGTAGAAGGCTTTGAAGATTAATATATAAAAAAAGTTACTGACAGATTTGTCAGTAACTTTTTTATTTTAAAATTTAATAATTACAATACAGCGAGCATTGATGCAAGAACGCTAAAAAGCGTTAGAACGACCATGATAATCACAACGATCATCGTGACTTTTTGGAAAGTACTTTTTTGTGGTTTTTTATATGCCATAAGTTCCTCAATAAGAATATTTTTAATTAATTGTAACAAGAAAAAGAAGACTTTTCAATTAGTTTGGGTCTTTTTCATTATTCGTTTCTTTTAGAGCTAAGAATTTAGCGAAAGGGTCTTCTTTTTTTTCAGGAGAAGGAACTGTCTTCTTATCATCATCAGTCACTAAGTCAACAGTTGAGACACCTAAATCATCCATCATTTTGTCAAAATCATCACGTTTTCTAAAAGTTAGTCCCATTATATTCTCCTTGGAATTAAATAATTTACAGTGCTCGAAAAGAGAAGAGCAACACTAGAACCATTTTACTACTTAAGAGATAAAAAAGCTAGATATATGAAAAAACTTATTGAAAAAATGCGATTAAAGGCTGATAAGACTTGCATTTCAAAACGATTTTAAGTATAATGATAAGGAACGGTAGATTGCAATTATGCAGACTACCTATAATAAAACAAATTCCCCAAAGGAGACATTTTTAAAATGGCTAAAGAAGTATACGACCGTAGCAAACCACACGTTAATATTGGTACTATCGGACACGTTGACCATGGTAAAACTACCCTCTCAGCTGCAATCTCTAAAGTATTGTCTGACAAAGGTTACTCTAAAGCGACTGACTTTGCATCTATCGATGCTGCTCCAGAAGAACGCGAACGTGGTATCACTATCAACACTGCTCACATCGAGTACGAAACTGAAAAACGTCACTATGCCCACATCGACGCTCCAGGTCACGCGGACTACGTTAAAAATATGATCACTGGTGCTGCCCAAATGGACGGTGCAATCCTCGTTGTTGCTGCAACTGACGGACCAATGCCACAAACTCGTGAACACATCTTGCTTTCACGTCAAGTTGGTGTTAAATACCTTATCGTCTTCCTTAACAAAGCAGACCTTGTTGATGATGAAGAATTGATGGAACTCGTTGAAATGGAAGTTCGTGACCTCTTGAGCGAATACGACTTCCCAGGTGACGATATTCCTGTAATCGCTGGTTCAGCACTTGGTGCTTTGAACGGTGAACCACAATGGGTTGCTAAAGTTGAAGAATTGATGGACATCGTTGATGAATACATCCCAACTCCAGAACGCGACACTGACAAACCACTCCTTCTTCCAGTCGAAGACGTATTCTCTATCACTGGTCGTGGTACTGTTGCTTCAGGACGTATCGAACGTGGTACTGTTAAAGTTGGTGACGAAGTTGAAATCGTTGGTATCAAAGAAGAAACTAAGAAAGCTGTTGTTACTGGTATCGAAATGTTCCGTAAAACACTTACTGAAGGTCTTGCTGGTGATAACGTCGGTGCACTTCTCCGTGGTATCCAACGTGACGAAATCGAACGTGGTCAAGTTATTGCTAAACCAGGTTCAATCACTCCACACAAACTTTTCGAAGGTGAAGTTTACGTATTGAGCAAAGAAGAAGGCGGACGTCACACTCCATTCTTCGACAACTACCGTCCTCAATTCTACTTCCACACAACTGACGTTACTGGTTCAGTTAAACTTCCTGAAGGAACTGAAATGGTAATGCCTGGTGACAACGTGCATATTGACGTTGAATTGATCCACCCAGTTGCGATCGAACAAGGTACTACTTTCTCTATCCGTGAAGGTGGACGTACTGTTGGTTCAGGTATCGTTGCTGAAATCAAAGCTTAATTATAAAACTAAGCAAATAAAAACTGTCATTTATGACAGTTTTTTTATATAAAATTTTAGTAAAATAAAAACTCCCATAGGGAGTTTTTTAAATTTCTGATTTTGTAAATACACCGCGGTCAACAAGTGCATCCATTTGGAAATAAAACTTATTTTGAATCATTTCATTCGCATTTTTGAAAATATCAACATTGCGTAATCCTGATTTGTCAGTAACTGAAAGCTTAAAACCACTTAAATCAGGATTAACGATAATTTTTAATAAAAATCCTTCATTTGAATTTGGAACTTCTTCAAGAAGTCTCTTAAATTCAAAATTACCAATTTTAGTTTGGATAAAAGTTGTATCTTTTAGAGTGAATTTTTTAACGGTAGGCGCAAGTTGATAAACATACTTGCTTCCCTCTAAATGTTTTTCTGTGACAAATGCCATTGCATTCTCCTGACTAAATATTAATTTATTTTAAAATAGAACTAAGCTTTTCAACAAAGAGATTAACTTCATCAAGTGTGTTTAATTCTGAAAATGAAATACGAATATTTTCTTTGAGTTTATCAGAATTTTTTCCGTAAACTGCCTCAAGAACGTGAGAAGGTTCAATTGTTCCAGCAGCGCAAGCAGAACCAGTTGAAATTGCAAAACCAGCTAAATCCAGTTTCGTCAGTAATAAGTCATGATTCTCATTTGGAAAAGCAAGATTAAGAACATGAGGCATACTTGGACCAAAATTATTTTTATAAAAAGGAATTTCTTGTTCTTTTAATTTACTGAGCAAGTGGTGATTGAGTTCTTCGACTGCTTGATAATTAGACTCAATATTTTCAAGTGCGAGTTCTAAGGCCTTAGCTAGACCAACCAGTGAGTGAAGATTTTCTGTACCAGCCCGTCTTTTTTCTTCTTGTTCACCACCATGAATCAGAGCATCAAAGTGAAGAAGTTCATTATAGTATAAGAAGCCGACACCTTTTGGTCCATGAAATTTATGAGCAGAAGCAGATAAGAAATCGGCGCCAATTTCAAGAGGGTGAACTGGAATTTTTCCCATAACTTGTGTTGCATCAACATGGAAAACGGCTTGATGTTGACTCAAAAGTTCTCCGACTTCCTTTACTGGAAGCAGTTGTCCTGTTTCATTATTAGCCCACATCATGCTGACTAAAATTGTGTCTGGACGCAAGTTTTTTTCAATGAGTGCCGCTGGAAAAGTGCCATCAGCATTTGGTTTTACAAAAGTCACATCAAATTTATAACGGTCATGAAGGTATTGAACAGTATTTAAAACAGATGGATGTTCAATAGCTGTAGTGATAATGTGATTTCCTTTATCTCTATTTGCCAAGGCATAACCAATTAAAGCTTGATTATTGGCTTCGCTAGCGCCAGAGGTAAAAATGATATTTCGACTTGGAACTTCAAGAGCAGTGGCGACCGTTTCACGGGATTTGCGAACAATCTGACTAGCAGCACGTCCGAGAGTGTGGATACTTGAGGGATTTCCAAAATTAGTTGATAAACTTTCTGATATTGCGGTGATGACCTCAGGAAGAAGTGGAGTAGTAGCTGCGTTATCTAAATATATAATTTTATTTTTCCTACCTTTCGTAGTAATTAGTGGATATTTTTATAAGGATTTAATATTTTTTGTAAAAGTTAGTGTTTTATCTTTGCATACTTTACTGATAGAAAGATTATAATTTTTCTATCAGTATTAAATCGTTTCCTTATCTGATAAGCTCTATTTTAACATTTTTTTATCTTTTTTATCTGAATCTTGATAAGTTTATTTGCTAGATTGAAATATCAAATTGAACGATTAAACGTCATCTATTGATGGTATATTTCTCTATTTAATTATATAATATTCTTAGGGAGGGTTTTATTATGGTTGAACAATATAAAAATATTTTAGTCGCAGTAGATGGTTCAGAACAATCCTATGATGCACTTCGGGAAGCAATCGAAACCGCTCAAGCGAATGATTCACAGTTGAAAATATTGTATGTTTTAAATGATAAACTGGCAAATATTCCGGTACATTTGGATACAATGACACTTTATAAAAGTGTTCAAGAGCATTCTGATTATGTGGTGGATCAAGTTCAAGGGTATCTTAAAGATACAGAAGTTAGTTTTGAAATTGTCCGTTTAACAGGAAGCCCCAAAAGAGAAATTATTAATTATTCAAAAGAAAATAACATTGATTTAATCGTTCTAGGTTCTACAGGTCTTGATGCCATTGACCGTTTTATTATCGGTTCAACAACACAGTATATTGTTAATCATGCATCTTGCAACGTGATGGTTGTTAAATAAAAAAGAGAAAAGTTGTCATTAGATGACTTTTTATTTTTCTAAAAGAATTATAAAAATACCAAATCTAGCTTGGTATTTTTATTGTTTTAAATTAGAAAATTCTTTTAATCTTGAGGTTTTTCATGTTCAAAAAGTGGAGAAACTGGACGTCCTTCATGAATACGAAGAATTGCACTAGCTAAGTATTCAGCGGCACTTAAATATTTCACGTTCAAAGGCTTACGGTGCTCAGTAACTACAGAGTCTGTTACTAAGATTTCTTTGATATCTGCTTTTTCAAGAACATCAGCAGCATTTGTTGTGAATAATCCGTGACTGGCAACAGCATAGATTTCGCTGGCTCCAGCTTCGCGAACGACATTCGCTGCGTTAGCAAAAGTCACCCCTGTATTTAAGATATCATCAATAAGAATTACTTTTTTACCAGAAACATTACCGATTACATAACCATTTTCACGATTTTTATCATCATCTTCATAGTCAACAATGGCAATTGCTGATTCTAAGTATTCAGCAAGTGAACGTGCACGTTTGATACCAGAATTTTTAGGAGCAACAACGATAACATCGTCACCAAATAAACCATTTTTACGATAGTAATCAGCAAAAAGTGGAACAGTGAAAAGATTATCTACAGGAATATCGAAGAATCCTTGAACCTGAACAGCATGAATATCAAGAGTGAGTACGCGGTCAGCTCCAGCTTTAACAATCATATCAGCAACTAATTTTGCTGTGATTGGTTCACGAGAAGTCGCAGTACGGTCTTGACGAGCATAGCCAAAGTAAGGAATTACGATGTTAATCGTACGAGCAGAAGCACGTTTACATGCATCAATCATGATAAGCAATTCCCAAAGGTGATCATTAACAGGGCAGCTGGTTGATTGAACAATGAAAATGTCTTGACTACGGACACTTTCTTCCATGTTAATCATAATTTCACCGTCAGAAAACTGTTTTGAAGAAAGTTTTCCTAGAGGAACTCCTGTAAATTGGCTAATTTTCTCAGCAAGACCAGGGTTTGAGTTTAAGGCAAAAAGCTTTAAGTGTGAATCAGAGTAAACCACGATTTCTCTCCATTTTCTTTTATGAAATAATATAGTTCTATTTTAGCAAAATTATGATGATTTTCATAGTCTATATCGATAAATATCTTTGTGAATTAATATGAAAATAAAAGTTAAGAGTATTTAGAAAAAATTTTATAAGTGAAAAATAAATTCACAAACTTAAAATTCTAATAATTTAAAAAAGCGCTTTAAACGTTTAAGAATACGCTTTTGAAAACATTTTCAAAAAATGGGGAAAGTAAAGTTTGTGAAAGTTGCGGCAAAGTCTTGCGTTTACATAAGTGAAGTGTTACAATGGTTCTGTAAGGTTCGTGAAAGCTAAGTGTTACGAACAAATTATTTATTTTTAGGGGAATTAAAAATGAAAAAAACAAAAGTGATTTCACTTCTTGCTGTTTCAGTGCTCTCAGTTTCTTTACTTGCCGCTTGTGGAAGTAATAACTCATCAAGTAGCTCTGATAAAAAAACAGAACAATCATCTAAAGCAGAAGTTTTTGCTGGTGCAACTCAAGGAACAAGTAACTTCTATGATTTGCAAAAAGGTTTTTCTAAAAATGGCGCTTGGTTGAACGCAACTAAAGGTGATATGAACGCTTCAGGCAAAACTTTGACTGTTGAAGGACTTTTCTTGGGTGACGGACAAGTTGCTCGTAAATTGGCAATCTACAATCAAGATAGCAGCCATAAAATTACTGCTCGTTATACTTTGACAGTTGATAAAATTGAAGTGAAATCTCCTGGTTTCTATATTTCAAATGGTACTGTTAAAGGAAATGTTGATGTATTTGCAACTGGCTTCCACGGACAAACTGTTACAGGTGTTGAAGGACAAGCAACAATTGATGGTAACTTGACTTTTGCTAGCCAAGACCTCCTTGACGCTTACAATAAATTACCAGATGCTCAAAAAGTTAAAGTGACTGGTACAACTTCAGTTGTTAAAGGTGATGTTGTTTCATTCAAACCTGGTGGAATTACTGCCGGTGCTCATGGTAATGTAACTTATTCATTTGAAGGAAATGGTACAGATACAAAAACTGGTGCAACAACTGGTACTGCTGATGTTTCAGTATTGAAAAAAGCACTTGGTAAAAATGGTGCTTGGCTTGTAGCTACTAATGCTGACGTTGATGCTTCAGGAAAAGACCTTACAATTGATGGAACTTTCCTCAATGAAAAAGCGGCTGTTCAACGTACACTTGCGATGATTAGCCAAAATGATCAACACCAAGTAACTAAATCTTATACATTGACTGTTGGACGTTTGATTGTTAACTCACCAGCCTTTGACCTTGAAGGTGGTAATATTAAAGGTGACGTTTATGTCGGTAAAGATGCTTCAATTGAAGCTCGCGACATGAAAGGAACTGATGGTAAATCAATCCAATCTGAAATCACTGGAAATCTTTACTTTGCAACTCAAGAACAACTTGACACTTACAAAGCTCTTCCAGCTGCAAATCAATTCAAAGTATCAGGTGAAGTTGCTGTAAAAGCCGCTAACTAATGAACTAAAAATTGTCTAAAAGGCTCTCTATGAGCCTTTTTTTCTTTCTCAAAATATAGTATAATGGGACATACGTGTAGTTCTATACAAAAATGAATTTGTCAGCAAAATGTTTACTGACAGAAAAGAAAATCTCTCATAAGAAAAAAATTTACTGACAAAATAATCAGTGATGACAATTTGATTTTTGTTTAGAAACACGTAGACTAAAAATAATGCAAAAGCAGGAGACTGGACTGTTAGAAAAAATTCTAAGCATTTCAAGTCAAGGAGAATAACATTGGCAAAAGAAACATTTTCAATCGAATTTGCAGGACGAACTTTAACTGTTGAAACAGGTCAAGTTGCAAAACAAGCAAATGGAGCTGTGGTTGTACGTTATGGAGATACAACAGTTTTGACAGCTGCTACAATGGGTAAAATGGCTACAGGTGATTTCTTCCCACTACAAATGAATTATGAAGAAAAAATGTATGCTGCAGGAAAATTTCCAGGAGGTTTTAACAAACGTGAAGCGCGTCCTTCAACAGATGCGACTTTGACAGCTCGTTTGATTGACCGTCCAATTCGTCCAATGTTTGCCGAAGGTTTTCGTAATGAAGTTCAAGTAATCAATACTGCCCTTTCTTATGATGAAAATGCGTCTGGTCGTGTGGCAGCAATGTTTGGTTCATCTCTTGCTCTGGCGATTTCTGATATTCCATTTGATGGTCCAATTGCTGGTGTTGAAGTTGCTTATATTGACGGAAAATATGTCATCAATCCAACTGTTGCAGAAAAAGAGTCTTCAAGTTTGGAACTTTCTGTTGCTGGAAACATTAATGCCATTAACATGGTTGAGTCTGGGGCAAAGGAATTGTCAGAAGAAGTGATGCTTGGTGCACTTTTAGCTGGACATAATGCTGTTAAAGAATTAATCGAATTTCAAAATGAAATTGTTGCGAAAGTCGGAAAAGAAAAAGCTGAAGTTGAACTTTTGCATGTTGATGAAGATTTGAAAGCCGAAGTTATTGCAGCTTACAATTCAGATTTACAAAAAGCCGTTCAAGTTGAAGAAAAACTAGCGCGTGAAGCAGCAACAAAAGCAGTTAAAGAGGCAATAATTTCTGTTTACAGTGCAAAATATGAAAATGATGAAAATCTATCAATCATTTTGCGTGATCTTGCTGAAATTCTTGAAGGAATGGAACATGCAGAAGTTCGTCGTCTGATTACCGAAGATAAAATCCGTCCTGATGGACGTAAAATTGATGAAATTCGTCCATTGGATGCGGAAATTGACTTTACTCCACGTAGTATTACACACGGAACTGGTTTATTTACTCGCGGTCAAACTCAAGCCCTGTCAACCTTGACTTTAGCACCAATGAATGAAGCGCAAATTATTGATGGCTTAAATGATGAATATAAAAAACGTTTTATGCACCACTACAATTTCCCACAGTACTCTGTTGGTGAAACTGGACGTTACGGGGCACCAGGTCGACGTGAAATTGGTCACGGAGCACTCGGAGAACGGGCTTTAGAACAAGTCCTTCCTTCTTTGGAAGAATTCCCTTATGCTATTCGTTTAGTTGCTGAGGTATTGGAATCAAATGGTTCTTCATCACAAGCTTCAATTTGTGCGGGAACACTTGCACTGATGGCTGGGGGTGTGCCAATTAAAGCGCCAGTTGCTGGAATTGCGATGGGCTTGATTTCTGACGGAACGAACTATACTGTTTTGACCGACATTCAAGGACTTGAAGACCATTTTGGTGATATGGACTTTAAGGTTGCGGGAACTCGTGAAGGAATTACTGCTCTCCAAATGGATATTAAGATTTCTGGAATTACACCAGAAATTCTTGCCGAAGCTCTTGCTCAAGCCAAAACTGCTCGCTTCCAAATCTTAGACGTGATTGAAGCAACAATTGCGCAACCGCGTGAAGAGTTGGCGCCGTCTGCTCCTAAAATTGATACAATTATGATTCCTGTAGATAAGATTAAAGTGGTCATCGGTAAAGGTGGCGAACAAATCGATAAAATTATCGCAGAAACTGGGGTTAAAATTGACATTGATGATGAAGGGCTTTGTTCAATTTTCTCTTCTGACCAATCAGCGATTGATCGTGCTAAAGAAATTATTGCTGAACTTGTCCGTGAAGCAAAAGTTGGCGAAGTTTATGAAGCAAAAGTGGTTCGTATCGAAAGTTTTGGTGCCTTTGTCAATCTCTTTGGCAAACAAGATGCTATGGTTCACATTTCAGAAATGGCTTGGGCACGTACGGCCAAAGTTGAAGATGTCATGAAACTAGGCGATGTAGTTAAAGTGAAAATCATGAAGATTGACGATAAAGGACGTGTTGATGCGTCAATGCGTGCTTTGGTTGAAAAACCAGAAGGATATGTTGAACCTGAGCGTAAACCCCGTGAACGTCGTGATAATAAGGACCGTCGTAATGGAAATGGATTCGATCGTCGCAACAACGACCGTAATAACCATAATAACCATAACAACAATAGCGGAAATCATAGTTTTGAACTTCGTGAACGCAAATCACACGTTGACCATGAGTTTCCAGAGCTTTCAACTAAAAAGCCAGAATAAACTGAACTTTAAAATGGAAAAGCTGTAAAAATAGACCTAAAAAAGCTAAAAATTTACTGATGAAAATACTAGCCTATTCCTAAGTGTTCTCTAGGCATTTCGTACTGTGTTGTCCCTTTTTCTATCCGCTCAAGCGAATGAAATAAAGGCAAAGCGTCGAAGGTTACGTTATGACAGAAACAGGCGAGGAATAATCTTAAATTTGTCAGTAAGTTATTTGTTTACTTAGCTTGTAAGTAATCACTGACAGGTCTGTCAGCAAAAAAATATGTCTAATTATAACCTTAATCCAGAATTGGATGAACGTCTGCGTGTCTCATTAGCAAATCCAGGATCATTTATGGAAGATTTGTCCTTGGTCTATGCTTTTCACCAATTCCCAGTACTCGCCCCAAAATCAGTCTTTTTTGTTCCGATTGAAGACCATAAGGCTTTACCTGTCTTTACAACAGAAGAAGACTTGGAAGTTTTTCTGTCAGAACTGACAGATTTTGAAACAGAATGGGAACTTCACTCATTGATTGAGATATTGGATCAGTTAATGGAAACTGATATTGATATTTTGGCAATCAATCCAAAATTGCCTCAAGATGAAGATAAAGGAAATACGGTTTATTTCGGAACACCGGAATTAATGCAATTTTTGATTCATTATACGGAAATTTTGAATAAAGTTTTCAGTCCAGAAAACACTTCTGCTGAACAAAGAGAAAAATATTACTTCGTACCAGCTTTTGTGACTACAACGAATCAAAGAACTTTTCCAAATTTAATCAATCAAGAAAACGAAGAATATCTTCCTGTTTTTGATAACTTAGACAGTTTGGCTAAATGGCATAATGAAGATTATTTTAGTCAAGCCTTTAAAGACAACAATGGCCAAGTATTACTTTTGAAACTTGATGAATTGTTGGAATCAGATGTTGAAACAATGAATGATTTAGGAAAAAGCCTTGGAATTACTGTAAATCCATTGGATTTTTCACAAGAAGAAGTTCAAAATTCAATGGTTACTTGGGAAGAATTGGCAAGAGATTAAATGAATTAACAGAGTAATTAAGTCTCGGCAGCATTTTTTTAACAACAAGGCCCACAATGCTTATGGTATAATTACTGTAAGTATTTTTTAGCGAAGTAGGAAAAAATGAAAGAAAAAAAGAAAGGTTTTTGGTCTGAAGCAATTCGGGTGACCAAGGAAAATGACCCAGCCGCTCGAACGGCATTAGAAGTGTTGTTGACCTATCCGGGAGTAAAAGCACTTGCGGCTCACC
Organism: Lactococcus cremoris subsp. cremoris NBRC 100676; assembly: GCF_001591705.1. Lineage (GTDB taxonomy): Bacteria > Bacillota > Bacilli > Lactobacillales > Streptococcaceae > Lactococcus > Lactococcus cremoris. The sequence continues at coordinate 22,072 of NZ_BCVK01000030.1, forward strand.
GAATTTCACATTTTCTTTGGCGCCATAATTTGGAACTTTTAGCCCGGATGCATTCCCAATTTTGGCGCTTTTGGACGCAAATTGAAATTCATCCAGGAGCTGAAATTGCTCATGGTGTCTTTATTGACCATGGTTCAGGTTTAGTCATTGGTGAAACGGCGATTGTAGAATCCGATGTAAAACTCTATCACGGAGTGACCCTGGGTGGAACGGGTAAAGACAAGGGGAAACGGCATCCAACCATTAGACAAGGTGCCTTGATTTCGGCTCATTCACAGCTTTTGGGCCCAATCGAAGTTGGGAGGAACGCAAAGGTAGGAGCAAGTGCTGTTGTGGTAACAGATGTTCCAGCCGAGGTTACTGTTGTCGGCATTCCCGCAAAAGTTGTTCGAGCTAAAGGTAAAAAGGATTTGGAACGGATTACAAATCTTGAAGAGCAACGTGAAGCGAGCTATCATTCGTCACATTTGTGAGGAGGAATGAGAAGTGAAAAAGAGAAAAGTAGCTGTTTATGAAGGACATATGCTTAGCACTTTAAAATCGTTTACTGATGCGGTAATGTCTATTATTGCGACGATTATGGTTTTAGAGATTCCTTTGCCAAAATTTATTGGAACTAATCATTATGATTTTCGTGAAACAAGTAGTTCACTCATTATTTTCTTTGTGAGTTTTCTAGTTGTTGTTTCATATTATTTTCAGTTTAGTAAGTTTTTTGGACGGATAAAGAAAATGAGTGGTTGGCAGATATTCGCCTATACGATTTTTCTCATGCTTGTTTCACTTTTCCCCTTTATGACTCAAACTGATAATGGTAGTCATCCCGCTTATTTTACAATAGTCTATGTTATATATATTATTGTGACCTCACGGTTTGCTTCTTTGATTATCAAAGCTGCTTATCGTTTAAATGAAGTAAAAATCAATAGGTATCAGGCACGCAAACCTTGGGATTTGTTAGCTATGTCAGTGATTGCTATTGTGATTTCGAGTCTTGGTTATTCTGCTTATACAGGAATACCATTGCTCTATCTGCCAATACGTTCTCTTGTAACCTCAATTGTTTATGATGAAGATTAAGAAGGAAATAGAATGAAAATATATAACACTTATAGTCGACAGCTAGAAGATTTTCAACCGATTGAACCTGGAAAAGTTAAAATGTATGTCTGCGGACCGACCGTTTATAATTACATCCATGTGGGAAATGCTCGCTCAGTTGTTGCTTTTGATTTAGTCAGAAAATATTTGGAATTTCGGGGATTTGAAGTTGAATATATCTCTAATTTCACAGATGTTGATGATAAAATTATTAAGGCAGCTGCCAGTGAAAATATCAGTACAAAAGAACTTTCAGAACGCTATATTGCGGCATTCTATGAAGACACTGATTTATTGAATGTCAAAAGAGCCAGCCAAAATCCAAAAGCAACGGAATTTATCGAAGCGATGATTGATTTTATTCAAGAACTTTTGGATAAGGACTACGCTTATATTTCTGAGGGGGATGTGTATTTCCGTGTAGCTAAATCAAAAAATTACGCTAAATTGGCAAATAAAAACCTTGCAGATTTACTTGCAGGGGCTTCTGGACGTACGGATGAGGAAACTAATTTAAAAGAATCACCAGCCGATTTCGCCCTTTGGAAATCTGTAAAAGCTGATGAAGTTTCGTGGCAAGCCCCTTGGGGAGCAGGACGTCCGGGTTGGCATATTGAATGTTCTGTTATGTCAACTTCGTTATTGGGTGAAACGATTGATATTCATGGAGGGGGAGCAGATTTAGAATTTCCTCACCATACTAATGAAATTGCACAATCTGAAGCAAAAACAGGCCAAAAATTTGTTAACTATTGGATGCACAATGGTTTTGTCAATGTTGATGGTGAAAAAATGTCCAAATCATTAGGAAATTTCACAACTGTCCATGAATTACTTCAAGTTGTTGACCCACAAATTTTACGTTTCTTTTTGGCAACAACTCATTACAGAAGACCGCTTAATTTTACTGATGATGCACTGACAGAAGCAGAAAATAATATTAAAAAAATAGAAAATGCTTATCGACATTTGGATGACCAAGCTGAGTCCAATCTATCGGCTTTGACAACTTTTAGAAATGATTTTGTGGCTGCTATGGATGAAGATTTCAACATTGCTAATGGAATGACTGTTTTTTATGACTTTGTTTCGTGGGTCAATAAAGGAAATGGGGGAGCTGAGGTCAAAGCATTCTTTGATCAGGTTTTAGAAATATTAGGCATAAAATTTGAAATTGAACAAAGTTTAGATAGTGAAATCGAAGCGATGATTGAAGCGAGACAATTGGCACGAGAAGTCCGTGATTTTGCGAAATCAGATGAAATTCGTGATGCTTTGAAGGCTCAAGGAATTGTTCTTGAAGATACAAAAGATGGGGTACGGTGGCATCGTGAATAAGCAACAAGCAGAACTTTTAAATGGAATTGCCCTTGCCTATGTGGGGGATGCAATATTTGAAGTCTTTGTCCGCGATTACTTGTTAGAAAAAGGGCTGACAAAATCTGCTTTCCTTCAAAAAAATGCCACAAAATTTGTGTCAGCTAAAGCGCAAGCAAAAATCATCAGAGACATGGAAGAAGTCGATTTTCTTACGGAATATGAACTCACATATTTCAAAAGAGGACGTAACGCTCACTCTAAAACTACGGCCAAAAATACCGATGTTGTCACTTATCGGATTTCAACTGGTTTTGAAGCTGTCGTTGGGATTCTTCACTTGACACAAGAAAATGAGCGTCTTAAAGAATTTTGGAATTTTTGTGTCGAAACAATCGAAAAAGATACAGCCTAAAGATTACTGTCTGACAGAAAAAAAGTATTAAGCAAATTATTTTAAAAAAAGAAAAAAATCCGCTAAAATAGGTATGCAAAGATACAAAGAAAAAAACAGCGGAAAGAAGAAGAGATGTATAGAGTAGTTACAATGTACGGCACCGATGAGCCATGGTGGTTCTTTGAAGGCTGGAAAGAAGATATAGTTTCAGTAGACGAATTTGATGATTTTTATAAAGCTTTAAAATGGTACAAAAAAGAATGGTTTGAGATGGCTGAGAATTTTAAAGAATTCACTAGTAAGTCAGGATTACAAACCGCATTTTGGCAAAATGGTGATGAAGAATGGTGTGAAGATTGTGTAGGCTATTTGCAACGTTATCACAGTATTGCCTTGCTTGAAGATTGGCATGCGATTCCTCTTGAAAAAAACGTTCAGGTTATAGTAAAAAATCAGGGGGGGCTTCCTGAGCGATTCTGTTCAATGAAAAACGAAAATTAAAAAATGAGAAAGTTTACTTTTTAGGAAAACTTTCTTTTTCTTTTGTAAAATGACTGTGAGCATTTTAGTGGTAAGAGACTTGAAATTATATTATAATTATTTTATAATATAAATCTAATGTTAGGAGAGGCTATGAAGAAACCATTAATTATATTAGATGGATTTTTAATATTACTTATTATGATTCTTGGATTGACCTTGCTCCACAATATTCAAGAACAATCTAAAGAGTCTTCAATTTCGAATACTGCAGGTAGTCAGCAAAATTCGATTGAAAATAAAAAAGAAATAAAAAAAGTTGGACTAAAAATAAATACTAAAGAGGTTAAAAAAGGTAATTTTTTGACTTTGTCAGGACTGTGGAAAAATCGTCAAAGCAAAAGTATCGTTGTTTCAGGTCCGTCAGCAACTTTCGGTGATATTCAGTATGAACTTGTCTTAGAAGGGGTAACTCCAGAAAACGAACTCCCTTATCTAAAACTAATTGGTGAAGGAAAAGATTCTGGGAAATTCTTAGGGGTCTATCCGCAAGGAAGTGCTATTCCTGTCAGGTTGGCTAATGGTAGAATTGACTATGCTGGGCAGTATGACCCTACAGATAAGAAAAAAGACCGAATTATTCTTTTTGACGATTATCTCTCGGCACAAGATATTCTTGGACAAGTTTTATATCGAGAATTGGAAGAAATTTTGTAAATAGTAATAGATTTACTTGATTTTGAAAATGATAAGAAAATAGTCTTGAAAAAAATGATAAAATGAGTTAAAATATCATTATCTTAGATAAGAACTCGATGGTCAAAGCTCGGGAAAATATGACAAAAAACTTTTAAAATTACTGACAGGAGGGTCAATTTATTGATTTTCTTTCAGTAACTGATGAGAGGATTTTTTGACATGTTTTTCACAGCTTTGGCTTTTTTATTTGCAAAATATTTATGTTTAATGTGTACAAAGAGTGAGCATTAAATCGTTAGATAAAAGAATTGTCAGTAAGTTTGGCAGTTCTGTCAGCAGTTTTGCAAGAACTTTTATCAAAATAAAAAGAAAGGCGAATTTTAAAAAATTCGTAGTAAAAAATGAATTTTCAAGAAAATTATGATGTCATCGTCATCGGAGGAGGACATGCGGGTGTTGAAGCTTCGCTTGCGGCTGCACGCATGGGTTCTAAAACGTTATTGATGACGATTAATCTTAACATGGTTGCCTTTATGCCATGTAATCCATCAATTGGTGGCTCAGCTAAAGGGATTGTTGTCAGAGAAATTGATGCCCTAGGTGGGGAAATGGGACGCAATATTGACAAGACCTATATTCAAATGAAGATGCTTAATACAGGGAAAGGTCCAGCAGTTCGTGCCCTCCGTGCCCAAGCAGATAAAGATGAATATGCTGCTTCAATGAAAAATACAGTTTCTGACCAAGAAAACTTGACGCTTCGTCAGGGAATGGTTGAAGAACTCATCCTTGATGATGAAAAGCAAAAAGTTATTGGTGTTCGGACATCAACAGGAACACAATACGGGGCTAAGGCTGTCATCATCACGACTGGAACAGCTTTACGTGGGGAAATTATCATCGGTGAATTGAAGTATTCTTCTGGACCAAATAATTCTCTTTCATCAATTGGTTTAGCAGATAATTTACGTGAAATTGGTTTTGAAATTGGTCGTTTTAAAACTGGAACACCGCCACGAGTTTTGGCAAGTTCAATTGATTATGATAAAACAGAAATCCAACCAGGAGATGAAGCACCAAATCATTTTAGCTTTATGAGCTCTGACGAGGATTATCTAAAAGACCAAATTCCTTGCTGGTTGACCTATACTACAGAAAATAGTCATACGATTTTGCGTGATAATTTGCACCGTGCACCACTTTTTTCTGGTATTGTTAAAGGAGTAGGTCCGCGCTATTGCCCATCCATAGAAGACAAAATTACTCGTTTTGCTGACAAACCTCGTCATCAACTCTTTCTTGAACCAGAAGGACGCAATACAGAAGAAGTTTATATCGGTGGACTTTCAACTTCAATGCCTGAAGATGTTCAATTTGATTTAGTAAAATCAATTCCAGGACTCGAGAATGCTAAGATGATGCGTCCAGGTTATGCCATAGAATATGATGTGGTGATGCCTCATCAACTCCGTCCTACTCTTGAAACGAAATTGATTTCAGGTCTATTTACAGCCGGACAAACAAATGGAACTTCAGGTTATGAAGAAGCGGCTGGCCAAGGTTTGGTTGCCGGAATAAATGCCGCTCTTAAGATTCAAGGAAAACCAGAATTTATTCTTAAACGCAGCGAAGCTTATATCGGTGTAATGATTGATGATTTGGTAACCAAAGGGACTTTAGAACCTTATCGCCTCTTGACTTCACGGGCTGAGTACCGTTTGATACTCCGTCATGATAATGCTGACCGCCGCTTGACAGAAATCGGACGTCAAGTTGGTCTCGTTTCAGATGCACAATGGGAGCATTACCAAGCTAAAATGGCTCAATTTGAACGAGAAATGAAACGACTCAATTCGGAAAAACTCAAACCTTTGCCTGATACTCAAGAAAAATTAGGAAAATTGGGCTTTGGTCCAATCAAAGATGCACTGACAGGTGCCGAATTTTTGAAACGACCAGAAGTTCATTATGATGAAGTGATTGATTTCATTGGACAAGCACCAGAAGTAATTGACCGCACAGTCATTGAATTGATTGAAACTGAAATTACTTACGAAGGTTATATTAAAAAAGCAATGGACCAAGTGGACAAAATGCATCGCTTGGAAGCAAAACGAATTCCTAAAAATATGGATTGGGATAAGTTAGATTCCATCGCTACCGAGGCTCGTCAAAAATTCAAAAAAATAAATCCAGAAACACTCGGACAAGCCAGCCGAATTTCAGGTGTAAATCCTGCTGATATTAGTATTCTCATGGTTTATCTTGAAGGAAAATAATTTAGAATTAAAAAGTTACTGACAAAAAGTTACTGATAGAAAAGTTAGAGGAATGCCCTTGTGTTTTAATCACTTAGGACTAGATTCAACTTTTCATCAGTAACTTTTTTTCTTGTAGAATAAATCAAAAGCTGAAAAAATAGGCTTAAATATGGAATGAGGGAAATAGATGACAGAAATAAAAAACATTATTTTTGATTGGGACAATACACTTTTCCCTTTTAAAGAAAAATATTGGGAATTAGCCCACCGACAACTTTTTTCAGAACAATTAGGCCCATTTACTGATCAGGAACTCAATCATTTTATGGAGAAATATCACGAATTTGATGAATTGCTCTGGCCCCAAGTTCATCAAAGACAGATGACCATTGAAGAGTTAAGAGAAGAAAGATTACGCTTGACTCTCGAATATTTTGACTTGGAAATTGATGAAATTTATCTTAGGGCTTTCTTCAAAAATTTTTTGAACAGATTATTTGAGTTGATAGAACCTGATGAGCAACTCATTCAAAATTTGAAAAATCTTTCAAAAAAATATCAACTTGCACTATTAAGTAATGGTGGACGTGTTGAACAAAGAGAGAAATTACGGCGTTCAAATGTTGAAGAATTATTTCCAGTTTATATTTCAGGAGAAACAGGCTATTTAAAACCAGACGCGCGTGCTTTTACAAATTTACTGAACAAGGAGAATTTCAAAGCCAGTGAAACCTTAATGGTTGGAGATTTACTAGAACATGATATAAAGCCAGCTAAAGATTTAGGACTTCAAACAGCCTATATTGGGTCAGAAAAAGGAACCATTGCTGACTATGAGTTTGAAACAATTCAAGAATTATTTAATTCATTATAAGATAAAAAAACGATTAATAATCGTTTTTTTAATTTTTATCAATTTTTAAAGCATTAGTAGTCAAATAGATTTGCTTGACTGGTGCATGGGTTAATCTATAGATTCCATTCTTACTGAAAGTGATACATTTATTTTCAAAAACTCCATTTGATTTCTCAATAAAAAATGTAAAATCTCCTACAAGATTTCCAGTAATGACAAGCGCTAAGTCCTTTGAGTCATTTAAAATCTTTAACCAGCTATTGGAATTTAAAATATATTGTATCCCGGCTTCATCATTAAAAGTTAGGATATGGGAAAATTGAAGCTTAGCATTGATCGATTCACTTTTTTCAACCATTTCTTAAAAAATTGTGATTTCATCATATTCGATAAGTTGGTCAAGAACTTCACTGACCAGTTGAGCAGTTAATAATCGATCACTTGCAGGAATAATGGAATGCTCAGCATCAAGAGAACCATCAGTGATATAAAGTTCATGCATTAATCCCATTGCATACATCCTTTTACGATGAATAGACCAATTCTTTGTTTTTTTATGTTATCAGTAAGATGAGTTAAATCAAGTGCAGCCATAGAAGTCTTCCTTTCTATATTATATACCCGAATTGCTAGTTAATTTCATTGGAAAATAAATAAGTCGTGCTATCCTAATCTTAAACCACTAAGCATTAGAAAGCGCACGACTTATATGACTTATAATAGCACACTTCCAAAAGTTTTTGTTTATTTACTGACAACCATTGAGACGCTTTATCAAACGAGTGTTCCCCTTGAGGTTCAAAACCGAAAGAACGTCCATCTCGCAACATCAGATTGCTTAGTTATCGCTTGTTACCTCTGGGGCGTACTGCATTTTAGTGAAACGCTTAAAGCTAAGCACCAATTGGCTCAAAGTTTATTTCCTAATTTCCTAGAATATTCTCGCTTTGTCCGCCGTTGTAATGCCCTCTTACCGAGTATCCAAGTCATTCGCCAAGCACTCGTCTTTAAAGAGGTTGAAGGAATTAGTGTATCCATTATTGACAGCTTCCCCATTCCTTTGTGTCAGCCTATTTGTAATTTCAGAAGCAAAGGTCTTGGAGATTATGCAAATGTTGGCTACAATGCTACAAAGGGACAGTACTTCTATGGATGTAAATGTCATGCTTTAGTCAGTGAATCAGGCTATGTCATAGACTACACAATTACTCCTGCTTCAATGGCTGATAGTTCAATGACCGAGGAAGTGTTGAGTCAATTTGGGACACCAACAGTCCTTGGAGATATGGGATATTTAGGTCAGTCACTGCATGATAGGCTGGAATTAAAAGGAATTGATCTAATGACACCTGTCAGGAAGAACATGAAGCAAAAGAAAATCCTTTTCCCTAATTTTTCAAAACGTAGAAAAGTGATTGAGCGAGTTTTCTCTTTTTT
>NZ_BCVK01000031.1 GCF_001591705.1 Lactococcus cremoris subsp. cremoris NBRC 100676
AAAAGTATGGTCCGTTGGTCAAGGGGTTAAGACACCGCCTTTTCACGGCGGTAACACGGGTTCGAATCCCGTACGGACTATATTATTAAAACTCGGGAAACCGAGTTTTATGTTATTGCGGATTAGCTCAGTTGGTAGTAGCGCATGACTGTTAATCATGATGTCGTCAGTTCGAGTCTGACATCCGCAGTTTTTTAGAGAGACTTTGAGGTCTCTCTTTTTATTATATTTAAGAAAATAATTGATTTTTTTTGATATAATTTGATAAACGGAGAAATTATATAAAATGCAAAAACGATATACAACTTGGAATGAATATTTAAGAAAAAATTTTGGTGAAAAAATATTTAAAGTTCCTATTGATGCTGGTTTTGATTGTCCTAATCGTGATGGTACTGTAGCACATGGTGGTTGTACTTTTTGTACGGTTTCTGGCTCAGGTGATATGATTCTCGAACCAGAAGCACCAATTGCGGATCAATTTGCGGCTGAAGTGACCCAATTTCATAAAAAATGGCCTGGCGTTAAGAAATATATTGTTTATTTTCAAAATTTCACTAATACACATGCCCCTGTAGAAGTGTTACGTGAACGATTCGAACAAGCAGTAAATCAACCAGATGTTATCGGAATTTCAATTGGGACACGTCCAGATTGTTTACCAGATGATGTTGTAGAATATTTAGCAGAGCTTAACCGTCGGATGGAAGTTTGGATTGATTTAGGATTGCAGACAACTTATGAAGAAACTTCTGATATGATTAATCGTGCTCATGATTATGAAACTTATGTGGATGCTGTGAGACGTTTACGTGTTTATGGCATTAATGTGTGTACACATTTAATTAACGGATTACCAGGTGAAACGACAGAAATGATGTTGGAAAATGTGCGCCGTATGGTTTTAGACTCTGATATTCAAGGGGTGAAACTACACTTACTCCATTTAATGAAGCAGACTCGCTTGCAGCGTGATTATCATGAGGGAAAATTACAGCTAATGTCACAAGAGGAATATGTGCAAGTTATCTGTGATCAGCTGGAGTTGATTCCTAAGGAAATCGTCATTCATCGATTGACTGGGGATGCTCCACGTGATTTGATTATTGGACCAATGTGGTCTTTGAAAAAATGGGAAGTATTGAATAGTATTGATGCCGAAATGGAACGACGCGGTAGTATTCAAGGCTGTAAAGATGTTCGTAAAAGCGGTCTAATTACTTTTTAAATTAAAAGAGATGAATTTTTATTCATCTCTTTTTGCAAAGTTTGATACAATAATAGTAAGATGATGGAAAATATTAATGACAAACTTATCGGTAATCTCTTGAATTGGTATATAAAAATAATTAGAAAGTGATGAGTAAATAGATGTTAAAACAGATAGAAATGGCCCACTGGATGTTGAAAGACATCATAAATGTTGATGATGTTGTGGTAGATGCAACGATGGGGAATGGCTATGATACGCTTTTTTTAGCAGAATTAGGAGCTAAGGTATATGCTTTTGATGTACAAGAGGCAGCCCTAGAAGCAACAGAAAAGCGTTTAGAAAACAAAGCAATAAAGACGCAAATAATGAAAAAGGCTTCTCCAGTTGACCAGTCTACCCTATCACTAAAGGAACAGACTTTCAATGAAGTTTCTATGACAGAGCCGTCAGTAGACTTGATTTTGGCTGGGCATGAAGAACTGATTAATTACGTTCAAAGTCCGGTTAAAGCTGCTATCTTTAACCTTGGTTATCTACCTAAAACGGATAAAAATATAGTTACAAGGGCAGAAACGACTCTGTCAGCATTATCGTCCTTGACAGATTTGTTGGTTGTGGGTGGTAGGATTGCGCTTGTTATTTATTACGGTCATGAAGGAGGAGAGGAAGAAAAAAATGCTGTCATTAATTGGGCTTCAACTTTGCCACAAAAGGACTGGGAAGTGACTTCTTATGCACCTCTTAATCAAATTCATACTCCACCAATTCTAGTACTTATTGAAAAAAGAAAATGAATTTAAATGAACAGTTATGAATTTTGTGTATTCTTTTATCTCTTGTTTTTTCCAAAAAAAAGAGTAAAAGAGAGAAATGCTTAATTTTTAAGTAAAAAAACTATTTTAAAGAGGTAAATATAAACATGCAAGGAGTTCTTCTCGCGCTTGTTCCAATGTTTGCTTGGGGTTCTATCGGATTTGTAGCTAACAAATTTGGTGGAGATGCTAAACAACAAACACTTGGAATGACATTAGGCGCTTTTGTTTTTGCACTTATTGTTTTCTTATTCCGTATGCCAACATTGACATGGCAAATTTTCTTAATTGGATTTATTGGTGGTTTACTTTGGGCGATTGGTCAATTTGGTCAGTTTAATTCAATGAAATACATGGGTGTTTCTGTAGCAAGTCCACTTTCTTCAGGAAGCCAATTAGTCATTGGTGGTTTAATTGGTGTATTTGCTTTCCATGAATGGACAAAACAAATTCAATTTATTCTCGGATTTATTGCGATGGCTGTCTTAGTGGTTGGTTTCTATTTTTCTGCTAAACGTGACCCTGAAAATGCTGTTGTTGAAGAAGGACGTAATTATACTAAAGGTTTGACGGCTTTAACTTACTCAACTTTGGGTTATGTTGTTTATGTTATTTTGTTTAATAACTTGTCAGCACTTTGGTTCAATGTTCATTTTGATACATTGACAATCATTTTACCAATGTCAGTTGGAATGATTTTTGGAGCGCTTGTAATGGGTCGTTTCAAAATTAAAATGGAAAAATATGTATATCAAAACATGATTGTTGGTGCAATGTGGGGCGTAGGTAATATCTTTATGCTCATGGCTGCTAGTGCGGCTGGTAATGCCATTGCCTTCTCATTCTCACAATTGGGTGTCATCATTTCCACTATCGGAGGAATTCTTTTCCTTGGTGAAAAGAAAACCAAAAAAGAATTGGTTTATGTTGGAATCGGTATTGTTTTGTTCGTAGCAGGAGCAATTCTACTTGCGATTGTAAAATCTAAAGGTTAATAAAAAACGCTGTCAGTAAATAGACAGCGTTTTTATTCGCTAATTTTACTGACCAATTTTTCTGTCAGTAAATTTTAGAGTTTTTCATTAACAAAATTAACAAAATGATTCCAAAAAACTTTTGGAGCACTACTACGTGGTACTGTTTTTTTAGCAACTAAAGGAATCTTATCTGCTGTACAATTTGGAAGATAGCCTAAACTATCTTTCACTGTAGTAGAAAGAGTGACTAATTTTTGATTTTTAGTGATTGTTGCTTCAACTGTGGCATTCTTTTTCTTATCGAACTTGATTACTAATGGTTTCGTGTCAGCACTACCATCTGTAGCGTAGGGAACAACAGGGGTGACATTTTGTGGCGCAACAAGTTGAACTGATTTTTCTTTTCCATCAGTCACAGCAATTTCTTTAAAATCATCTAAAGATTGATTTTTTTGTACAAGGTTGGTTGTACGCCAATGCCCATAAACATAGTTCATCAGCTGATTTGTTAGGGTAAACGGTGTTGAGTTATCAGCGGCAGGATCTGTGGCTTCTAAAACAACTGTGATAATTCTGAAACCATTTTGATTGGTTGTTCCAGCAAAACAGTCAATTTGGAAACTAGTTGACCCCGTTTTTAAACCATCTACACCAGTTCTTGAAGTAGAAAATCCACTAAGCATTTGGTTGGTATTGGTTAAAGTCATTTTTTCTTCATTACCTGTATCAAAAGGAATTTCTGTTTTCTTAGTAATTTGAAGAACTTCTGGAAAATCTTGAATTAAGTGATAACTGAGTGTTGCAACGGCTTTTGCACTCATTGTATTTGTTGCTGAGGCGCCAGAACCTGGATAAATATGACCATTCAAATCATCATTTGGTAAGCCGGAAGCATTGACGAGATGGCTGTCAGTAATTCCCCAATCTTTCATTTGTGCTGTCATCATATCAACAAATTTTGGTTCTGAGCCAGCAATTTTTTCAGCTAGAGCGACAGCAGCAGAATTTGCGGATGGAAGAAGCAACGCATTCAATAAATCTTTGACAGTATACTGACCATTTTGAGCTAGCGGAATGTTGGAAGCATTAGAATTTTGAGTTAATTCATAAGCATAGTCTGAAATAGGAACCTTAGTAGTCCAAGTTAATTTATTCTCAGCTACATTTTTGTAAACTAAATAAGCTGTCAGTAATTTTGTGATAGAAGCAATTCGTGTGCTTGCATCGTCAGCATTTTGCGCGTATAAAATTTTACCACTTGAGGCGTCAATAGCAATTGCTGATTTTGCGGCAACTGTAAAGTTATTTGTTGTAGTAGTATCAGCACTGACAGCAAAGCCCGAAAGGACTGATAAACTCATCAGTAAAGTACAAAAAATAATTGCAATTTTTTTCATGATTTGATTATAACATAGTGACTTAAGAGATACAAATAGCCCTCAAATAATGTATCAGCACTTTTTAAACCCACAAGTAAAAAGCTAGAAAAACTCTAGCAAATTTTTGTCAGAAAAAAGGTAATCTCAATTATCTAGAATATGCATTTTATTTTGTAGGCAATTTGGTTATTCCTAAAAATTGAAGGAGACACCTAACCACAGGGGCATATTTTACCTATTTTGTGATAAAATTAAACTAGGACAAACTCGCGTGGATCATCCACATTTTTAAAATGTTTATGAAAATTTATTATAAAAGGAGAAAAATTTGAATTGATTTTAAAACATGAGGAAATTGTTTTAGTTCTAAAAGAAAAAGTAATTTAGGACTAGGGGAAAAAATAAATATTAGTGTCTTAGAATTTTAAAAAAGGAATATCAAATTATGAGAGAAGTACCATTTTGTCCGATATTAATCTTTTTTGCGTTTTTTATACTAATTTATCTAGGGCTAATAATAGCGATAATCATGACGGCATTTGTCAATACTTTTCGTAAAAATGAAAACATAGATGAACTGTTTTTAGATAGATTTGAACGGCTGACTAAAGAATATTTTTATACTTTATTTAAAAAAGGATATAAACCTAAAAAAGGAGAGCTACCTGAATGGATTCGATGGATAAGTAAGCCCTAAGGGAAATGTTTGCTTAGTCCTTGATTTTAGAAAGACGAAAAGTATTAGTATGCTTAAAAATAAGAATGTTATTCCAAGTCTTAATTCTATTAAACGAATAATTTAGGAGTCAAAGGCAAGTGACCGATAATAGTTTATAATTTATTGGAAGAATCTATTTAAAACAAGAACTTTAGTTACTTTAATGTTATCCTTTTTCCTCACCCTGTACTTGAAAGTACACCTTATCTCCATTTAGAAAGGAGTTTATGAATAAAGACAGACTGTCTATTATCATAGAAATAATTTTTATTTTACTAATCATTGTTTATGCTATTCATCAGCTAGACTATTAAACATTCATGGAGGGATATATCATGAAAAAAGACGAAATCATCGAACTATCAGACGGACAAACTGCAACAATTATTACTGGAGATGAATCTAGCATTTTAAATAATAGTTATATTGTTAAACTTGAAAATGGAGAGGTTAGAGTGGTTGACAGAAAAACCTTGACTCTAGCGGCAACTAAATAACTCAAAATATAAGCTTAATCGCTTTTTAAAAAAGGATTAAAAGTAAAAAATAGATTGACAATCACTGTAAAAAATGATATTATATTAAACGGTACTTTTTACTTTGGACTCTCAGGAGAACTTGTATAAGTTGCTAAACTTCTTGTCAGAACTTGGCTTAAGCGACCATATACTGACTAAAAAATTGATAAAAGAAATTGAGTTCGATTTCCCATATTCTAGGAAAATAGACAAATGTTTCCAAGGAACTTCGTTCCTCTCCAACGTTTTCTAATTTTCTACGAATATAAACGGTCAATCTCACATCTTAAATCATCCAATAAAAAGAAAGGAATGCTTTTGTATTTCTCATCGCTTCGCAGAAATGTGGAAAAATATAAAAAGCAGACAGTAAAATGCCTACAATTAACCAATTGGTACGCAAACCACGTCGTGCTCAAGTGACTAAATCTAAATCACCAGCAATGAACGTTGGCTACAACAGCCGTAAAAAAGTACAAACTAAACTTGCAAGCCCACAAAAACGTGGAGTAGCAACTCGTGTTGGTACTATGACTCCTAAAAAACCTAACTCAGCGCTTCGTAAATTCGCGCGTGTACGTCTTTCAAACCTTATGGAAGTAACAGCGTACATCCCAGGTATCGGACACAACCTCCAAGAACACAGTGTTGTACTTCTTCGTGGTGGACGTGTAAAAGACCTTCCAGGGGTACGTTACCATATCGTTCGTGGTGCACTTGATACAGCAGGTGTCGCTGACCGTAAACAAAGCCGTTCTAAATACGGTGCTAAAAAACCAAAAGCTTAAGAAGGGAGATAAGTAAGAATGCGTAAAAATCGTGCCCCAAAACGTGAAGTTTTGGCAGATCCAATGTACAACTCAATCGTCGTAACTCGTCTTATCAACCGCGTAATGCTTGATGGTAAACGCGGTGTTGCGGCTCAAATCGTTTACGGTGCCTTCAAACAAATTGAAGAAGCTACTGGAAACAACCCACTCGAAGTCTTCGAAACTGCTATGGAAAACATCATGCCAGTTCTTGAAGTTCGCGCTCGTCGTGTCGGTGGTTCTAACTATCAAGTCCCAGTTGAAGTTCGTCCAGAACGTCGTACAACTCTTGGTCTTCGTTGGTTGGTAACAATCGCTCGTAACCGTGGTGAACACACTATGCAAGACCGTTTGGCTAAAGAAATCTTGGATGCAGCTAACAACACAGGTGCAGCAGTCAAAAAACGTGAAGATACTCACAAAATGGCTGAAGCTAACCGTGCGTTTGCTCACTTCCGCTGGTAAAATCGTAATTGCGTCATGGCTACTTCGTCGAAAGAATCCTCGTGTACTTCGGTACGCTTCGGAACCTTTGTCCTCGTATCCATTTAGCAATTCCAATTTTACAATCTAAAAAAGATTGCGAAAACATCGAATTGATGTAAAAACGAACATTACCGGGCTTGGGCTCCTCGCCTGCTCGGTTTTGTTTTAATTTTTTAACATAAATTTGATACAATAAAACTAATGAGAAATTCTCATGACTAAAATCAAATAGGAGAACAAAATGGCTCGCGAATTTTCACTTGCTAATACACGTAATATCGGTATCATGGCCCACGTCGATGCTGGTAAAACAACAACAACTGAACGTGTTCTTTACTACACTGGTAAAATCCATAAAATCGGTGAAACTCACGAAGGTGCATCACAAATGGACTGGATGGAGCAAGAACAAGAACGTGGTATCACTATCACATCTGCAGCAACAACTGCAGAATGGAAAGGTAATCGCGTAAACATCATCGACACACCAGGTCACGTGGACTTCACAATCGAAGTACAACGTTCACTCCGTGTTCTTGATGGTGCTGTTACCGTTCTTGATGCTCAATCAGGTGTTGAACCACAAACAGAAACTGTATGGCGTCAAGCGACTGAATACGGTGTTCCACGTATCGTTTTTGCTAACAAAATGGACAAAATCGGTGCTGATTTCTACTACTCACTTTCTACTTTGGGAGATCGTTTGGGTGCTAATGCTCATCCAATCCAAATTCCAATCGGTGCAGAAGATGACTTCATCGGTATCATTGACTTGGTAACTATGAAATCTGAAATCTATACTAATGACCTTGGTACAGATATTAAAGAAACTGTTGTAGGTTCAGACGAATTTAACGCTGAATTGGCATCTTTGGATTTCAATGCAGAAGAATACACAGAACTTGCAAACGAATGGCGTGAAAAACTCATCGAAGCAATTGCTGATTTCGATGAAGATATCATGGAAAAATATTTTGCTGGTGAAGAAATTCCTGAAGCAGAACTCAAAGCAGCTATCCGTAAAGCAACAATCAATGTTGACTTCTACCCAATGCTTGCTGGTTCTGCCTTCAAGAACAAAGGTGTTCAAATGATGCTTGATGCAGTTATTGACTACCTTCCAAGCCCACTTGATATCCCTGCCATCAAAGGTGTTAACCCTGATACAGACGAAGAAGACGAACGCCCAGCTTCAGATGAAGAACCATTTGCAGCTCTTGCTTTCAAAATCATGACTGACCCATTCGTTGGACGTCTTTCATTCTTCCGCGTTTACTCAGGTACACTTGATGCTGGTTCATACGTTTTGAATACTTCAAAAGGTAAACGTGAACGTATCGGACGTATCCTTCAAATGCACGCTAACACTCGTAAAGAAATCCAAACAGTTTACGCTGGGGATATCGCTGCTGCTGTTGGTTTGAAAAATACAACAACTGGTGACTCATTGACAGATGAAAAAGCTAAAATCATCCTTGAATCAATTGAAGTTCCAGAACCAGTTATCCAATTGATGGTTGAACCTAAAACTAAAGCTGACCAAGATAAGATGGGTGTTGCCCTCCAAAAATTGGCTGAAGAAGATCCAACTTTCCGTGTTGAAACAAACCCAGAAACTGGTGAAACAGTTATCTCTGGTATGGGTGAACTTCACTTGGACGTTCTTGTTGACCGTATGAAACGTGAATTCAAAGTTGAAGCAAACGTTGGTGCGCCTCAAGTTGCTTACCGTGAAACATTCCGCGCTGGAACTTCAGCACGTGGATTCTTCAAACGTCAATCAGGTGGTAAAGGTCAATACGGTGACGTATGGATTGAATTCACACCTAATGAAGAAGGTGCTGGATTTGAATTTGAAAATGCTATCGTCGGTGGTGTCGTTCCTCGTGAATTCGTACCAGCCGTTGAAAAAGGTTTGGTAGAAACTATGGCTAACGGTGTCCTTGCTGGATACCCAATGGTTGACATTAAAGCTAAACTTTATGATGGTTCATACCATGATGTCGATTCATCAGAAACTGCCTTCAAGGTTGCCGCTTCTCTTGCAATGAAAGAAGCTGCTAAAACTGCGAAACCAGCAATTCTTGAACCAATGATGAAAGTTACAATCACTGTTCCTGAAGAAAACCTTGGAGATATCATGGGTCACGTGACTGCTCGTCGTGGTCAAGTTAACTCAATGGAAGCTCACGGTAAATCACAAATCGTTAATGCTTTCGTTCCACTTGCTGAAATGTTCGGTTACGCAACTACTCTCCGTTCATCTACACAAGGACGTGGTACTTTCATGATGGTATTTGACCACTATTCAGACGTACCTAAATCAGTACAAGAAGAAATTATTGCAAAAAACGGCCGTAACGCTGACTAAGCTTTAATTTTTAAAATATGAAATAACCTGTCAGTAATGGTAGGTTATTTTTTTACTAACAAGATTTTCTTTGGTTTAGTTTCACTTTATCTTGGCTTAATGAACTATTAAGTCAAGGAAGTTATAATGTATTTATTCCAAAAAAATTTTTTCATAACTTTACTCCTAAAAGTGAGAAAGCGGTATCT
The DNA here is from genome assembly GCF_001591705.1 of Lactococcus cremoris subsp. cremoris NBRC 100676. Lineage (GTDB taxonomy): Bacteria > Bacillota > Bacilli > Lactobacillales > Streptococcaceae > Lactococcus > Lactococcus cremoris. The sequence goes on from NZ_BCVK01000031.1 coordinate 9,472, forward strand.
AAGTGATACTGCTTTTTTTATTTCTATCATTGAATTATTACTTAAAACACAGGATTGTTAAAATTTTGACAATCTATTAATGATAGTGTAGACTCTAAATTAGATACTTTGGAAAGTCTTTAGTACCAACTTATAACAGCTTTGCTGTCATTTTATGGAGAAAATTTTATGGATATGAATCAAGTTTCACAAGTTATTTTAACCAATCTAGTATTAATCATCGCGTTGGCAATTATTGTTAGTGTGATTTGGGCTCTTATTAAATATTCTATCGTTGACATTGTTTGTGAGTACGATTTAGAGCATCCAATTATTACATTTTTTATCATTTGGATCATTCCATTCGGTTTTTGGATTGAGATGTTTAGAAATACTTGGGTGGATAATACAAAACGATTAGTTGTTTCAAATGCTTACAAAGGAAATGAATAATGAAAGAACACAAAAAAGGAATAAAATTACCGCTTTATGCTGCTATTTTGGGACTTGTTGTGTTGGCGCTTATTATTATTGTTGTGGTTTTTCATAATTTATCCTCTGATAGAAGTCCAAAAATGACAGGGAGTTCCTCAAAAAAGCTTGTGTCTATTGATGATCAAATTGGAAAATGGGCAGAAACTTATACTGCTGGAAATACAACATGGAGTACAAATATTGTCATCAAAAAAGATGGAACATATGTTCGGCATGATACCGCAGGTGAAGATAATCTTTTGGTGAATCAAGGATTGGAACTGGCAGAAACATCGGGAAAAATTACAAAAGGTAAAGTTGAAGTAAGTAGCAAACCTTTTGCTAATGTAAAGTATGTTTATGAAATTCCAAATAACGGAGTTTTTAATGAAAGTTCCGCCACTGATAAAAGTACAGCTGTGAAACCTGTAGTTTATTTTAAACTTACGAACGCATCAGTATCAACGAATCAAGGTGATGGAAGAGTGAAAGTCGAAGAAAATCATGATGTGACATATCTTTTTGGGATAGAGGGGACCTATGAATACTCATATAGTATTGCTCGGGGAAGCACAAATGAACGAGCTTTAGTGAGTAATTCGGGGGAGATGGTCTTTAACCGGTATAAGCTTTCGCAAAATTTTGATATGCCTGTAAAAGAGTTAGTCATGCCTGATTGTAGGGATTTAACGGAGAGTGAAACGACGGATAAAATTCAAAATGTATTACCTTATCACAGAAACTTTTTATTCTATGACCAAGAGGGAAAGCAATCGAATGCAGAAACTGCAGGAGATTTACCGCTGGATTACGTTTATAATTTAACCACACAAAAGCGAGTGAATGCGGGAGAAAGTTTTTTGAGTACAGATGTCTTGGCTATTTATACAGCTAAAAAACCACTTGTGAAAATGAATCTGTCAGAAATTGCGCAAGGAAATTATGAAAGTATTCAAGGAACTTGGTTAAATGAGTCTGGAAATACAATTATCGTCAGTGGAAATACGATGTCTATTTCGGATTTCACTGCTACAAAAAATGCTATGTCAGCAAAAGTTGACGGTCTCAGTATTGATATTCCTAGTTTGAATGATTCGGCAACTGGTGCGCCCAAAAAGACATCAGGTCAAAGCACAGATGATAAAGCAAAAGATTTTAATCCATTTGCTGGGCAAGCAGAGTATGATAAAAATTTGAAGGTGAGTGAATCGGTTCAAACAGCAGGAGTGTTGGAGTTTGGGACTACTTTAGTCAGTTCGGGAATTTACTTTGGGTTTGCTCCAGAAAATGTGAGTGTAATTTCTGGAGGGGCAGATGTCACAGATGATACTAAAGCTAGGATTTTTGTCAATGGTGGACAAAACGGAGTGGTCTTTAGTAAGCCTTATTATTTACAAGGGGAGTAAAAATGAGAGAAGATAAAAAAGGCATAAATGTACCACTGTATGCCTCTATATTAGGATTTATTGCGTTAGCCTTTATTATTGTTTTAGTGATTGTTCATAGTTTGTCAGCTGTTGGAAGAACAAATGCTTCGAAAGTAACAAAAAAGTCTACGCAGCATTCAATTTCGTCTACCAGACGATCGAGTCAAAAAGCGAATCCTTCTTCAGTAGCACCAACAGCTGATTTTTCAAAATGGGCTAAAAGTTATAATTTTTATTATTTAAAATCGGGCGATGCCCAATCAAGTTTGACTATTAGTCAGGATGGAAAAGTGATACAGTCACAAAATTCTTCTGACAAGCGTGTTTTTACAGGAAAAGCAAGTATTTCTTCGGATAATAAAGAGGTACTGAGTTATGTGATTAATGGTCAGTCTACGTTTAAAATGCCAAAGCAGAAAACGATAAAAGCTGATGTTAAAATTCAGGTGACATGGGATAGTGATGGAAGCATCCAGGATTATTATGGTTATCAAACCTACACAGGTCAATATGCACTGACAGACGGAATTGCGCGTGCTTCTGGGGTGGATGAAGTATGGGTAAGCGACGTGGACAGTGGAATGAATTTATCAGAGATTATCTTAGGAAATTACGAAAGTATCCAAGGGACTTGGGAGAATACTAAGGGAGACATACTACTGGTGGCTGACAATGGAAGATGCTCAGTTTCTGCATGGAAATGGTCAGGAAATTTAAGGATTGGTGGCACAGTACCAGAGGGAATTTACGACCATATTGCTTGGGCTTCTGGTAGTCCAGCTCCTATGCCAGATGGAATTGCATTTATGTTCGCTCCTGCAGGTGTATCGCCAACTAATGTTGGTGGTCCAGATTTAACTGATAGTTCAAAGGATAGGATTGTTGTCTGTAATAATGGAGGACAAACTGTTTTTGGTGAGCCAGGTAGTGCCTATTACAAAGTAAAATAAGTATTAATCAGTAACTTTTAGTTTCATTTTATCTTGACTTAATGAAAGATTAAGTGTGAGTGACTATAATGAACTTATTCCAAAAAAGTTTTTTTCATAAATTTACTCCTAAAACTGAACAAGTGGTATCTAAATGATACTGCTTGTTTATTTATTGAAGTCAAAAAAATACTAATAGAGGCTCATTTATGAATCTGGAAGCTGTCAGTAAATTGTTTCATGTGAAACTTGAATGTTCGGAAATACCATGCTATAATAAGCTTATCAAATAGGAGATGAGATAATAAATGAAAAGAAACGAACGTTTAGTTGATTTTACAAATTTTTTAATTAATCATCCCAATCAAATGCTAAATTTAAATGAACTGAGTAAACATTATGAGGTAGCCAAATCCTCTATTTCAGAAGATTTAGTATTTATCAAACGTGTTTTTGAAAACCAAGGAGTAGGTCTGGTTGAAACATTTCCAGGTAGCCTTGGAGGAGTTCGGTTTACACCTTACATTACTGACGAACGTTCGTTGGAAATGAGTCAGGAAATTGCTGAACTTTTACGTGAAGAAAATCGAATTTTACCCGGAGGATATATTTATCTGTCAGATATTTTAGGTACTCCATCAAATCTTCGTAAAATCGGTCAAATTATTGCTCATGAGTATCATGAAAAGCAAGTTGATGTTGTTATGACCATTGCAACAAAAGGAATTCCAATTGCTCAGTCAGTTGCTGAGATTTTAGATGTTCCCTTCGTAATTGTTCGTCGTGACCCTAAAGTGACCGAAGGAGCAACGCTCAATGTAAATTATATGTCGGGTTCAAGTTCTCGTGTTGAAAATATGACCTTATCCAAACGGAGCCTTTCAATCGGTCAAAATGTTTTGATCGTTGACGACTTCATGAAAGGTGCAGGAACAATCAATGGAATGAGAAGTCTTGTTCATGAATTTGATTGTTTACTTGCCGGTGTTGCCGTTTTTCTTGAAGGACCATTTAAAGGTGAACGATTGATTGATGATTATAAATCAATCTTGAAAGTTGACCGAATTGATATTGCCAATCGTTCAATTGATGTTCAATTGGGAAATATATTTAATGACAAATAAAAAAGTTACTGACAGACATTCTGTCAGTAACTTTTTTGCTTATTTACTTAAAAGAAAGAAATTTTATTGAGTGGCCAAACTCGTAATTTGGCTTCACCAATAATCGCTGAACGTTTGAAACTTCCAACTGCTCGGCTATCTTGAGAGACAACACGATTATCTCCCATTAAGAAGTATTGTCCGTCAGGGACTTTGACTGTAAAGGTTGGATTACCAGTACTATCAGTTGTAAAAGCTTTGGTGCTCTGAGCTAAGCTTACAAATAAACTACGATTTTGATCAGTTAATGCTTTTGTCAAAGGATAGTTCCCGTAAGTTTTTTCCAATTGACCATCAGCCAATTGTTTTTGATAGTCTTTGAGATAGTTTTCTGGATAAACCTTATTATTGATAGTAAGTTGGTCATGGTCGAATTTTATAGTGTCCCCAGGCATCCCAACGACACGTTTGACAATATCTTTGGTTGAACCATCAGCCGCGTTTTCTTTAGCAACTACAATATCAAAACGATTAATTTTTGTCGTTCTAACAATTACAAGTCTTTCTTTATCGGCTAAAGTAGGGTCCATTGAATGGCCATCAACGACAACTAGTGACCAAATAAAGACGCGCGAGAGAAGGACAGCGGCGATTATAAAGATAAATAATCCCCATTCTTTTAAAAATTTCATCATATTATTACTTTCTATAATTGAGCGATTTTCATCGCTTTTTGTGTATTGGCAAAATGTAATTTAGCTAAGTGATTCAGAGCATCAATCCCTTGACTCTTAATGATTTGAGCAGCTACTTTGTCAGACAAATTTTCTGCGCCACTGGGTAAAGTAAAGCTAGATTCTTTTGATAACTTTTTGAGATTTTCCAAAAACTTATAACGAGAAATAATTGAACTAACTGCAACAGCTAAAAATTGATCTTCAGCTTTTGTCAGTAAAGTTACGTTTGTCAGTGGGTGATTTTTTTCTGCGCTAACATATTTTTTATAATTTGCTTCGGTTGTGAAAGCATCGATAACAATACTTTCAGGCTGGCTACCGAGTTGCTTTTCAAGGAGATAAATTGCTTGATTATGTAAGGCAACCTTGATGCTGACAGCATTATAGCCCGAAGCAATCACCTCGTTATACTTCTCAGGCTCAACAACCAAGGCAACATGAGGAATCTCCTCTATCAATTTGGGGGCAATCTGACAAATTTTTTCGTCAGTTAATTTTTTAGAATCAGCGACACCCATTTCTTTTAAAAATTTCAAATGATTATCACTGACAAAACTTGCAGTAACCATTAAGCCACCAAAATATGAACCATTTCCTACCTCGTCAGTCCCAATAAGATTAGTTTGCTTTTTAGGAACAACTTGAGCAACATGTCCAAATTCACTAGCAATTTTTTCAGCATCACTTCCTTGAAAGACTACTTTTCCAGATGTATAAACAGAAATAGAAGTTTTCCCAACTTTAGCAAAAAAGCGAATATAAGGATTTTTAGAAGTCTGCTCGTAAGATTTATATTTTTCAGAGAGTTGCTGACAGGCATTAGAGCTTAATTTTAGGACAATATTCATAAGATTATTCTACCATAAATAAGAGGTTCGCGAATAAGAATCCAACTATTTGTTTAAAATATTTCTTATTAAAACCTATTATACCAAACCTCTAATAAAATAAATAAAAAAATCTCCATATTTTAAAATATAGAGAAATTTAAAAGTTAATCTGTTTTTTCACTTAAGCTTCCATCTTGCATTAAGTAAACTTTATCGCAAAAATCCACCAAACGTAAATCATGAGTGACCATGATTGTTGCTTTATTTTTTTCTTTCGCTTCTTTTGCCAATATTTTAACGACTTCGTAAGCTTTTTCAGTATCTAAACTTGCAGTCGGCTCATCTGCCAAGATAATGGAGGGGTCATTGTAAAGCGCGCGCACAATTGCAACTCTTTGACGCTCTCCACCAGAAAGCTCATCAGGATATTTATCAATTAATTTGTCTAAACCTAGGCGACTAAGCAAGTCTAGACCAGATTTATTATTTTTTCCTTTAGTGACTTTATCGACCAGTTCGAGCTGTTTTTTGACAGTAAGAAATGGAACAAGATTAGAGGCTTGCAAAATAAAACCAATTTCCTCAAAACGAACTTTAGCGCGTGCTTTTTCTTTCTTTTCGCTTAAAGTCTGACCGTTAATCCAAATTTCTCCAGAAGAAGGACTTTGCAATCCACCGGCAATAGTAAGAAGAGTGCTCTTGCCAGAGCCGGAAGGACCGATGATTGCAACAAATTCTCCCTTATCTACTGAAAAATTGGTTTCTTTCAATGCTTCAATTGTTTCGTCGCCATCTTTAAAATTCTTTTTGACATTTTTTAACTCAATTGCTTTCATTCTATTTCCTCCTACCTACCCGATTGCTTTTAAGGGATCAATCTTGACAATTGTCCTTACAGAGAACAAAGCGCCAATAATTGCGACTAAAACCATTAAGAGGGCGATGACGCCAAAGAAAAGAAGGTTTGTTTGAAAAGGGACCCCCTCAGGTAAAATCAAAGCAGAAGCAATCGTTGCTAATAAACCTATAGTCACTCCACTAACAGCTAAAATAAAAGTCTGGGCAATGACTGAATTGGCAATAAAACGGCTAGAAATTCCTTGAGCTTTCATTACTCCGAAAATTGCTATCTTTTGCATGGTCAAAACATAAATAAAGATTCCAATGACTACTGCAGCAATCACGACTAAAAAGCCAATCATGAAACCAAAAGTCAAAACTTGAGCACTATAACCTGGGAGCTTATCTATAAATTTACTGATGGATAATTTTTGAAGACCTTTAGGTTGCTGACTCACTTTCCCACGCGTAACAATAGCGTTATAAGTAGTTTTAGGTTGAAAACTAGAATTGGCACCGTAACGGACAGTTTGGAAAGTCTCCATAGAAGTATAAAGCACAGGAGAAATATTAAACTTAGCGTTATCTGTAAAACCTACAATCAGCAAAGGTTCATTGTTGCTTGCCAGCTTTACTTTATCTCCTATTTTATAATGATATTGTTTTTTCAAGCTAATATCAGCGACCACCTCGCCACTGCTTTTAAAGGATTTTCCTTCGATAACTTTTGGATTTAAAAACTCCTTTGAATTTATACCAAAAAAGCTAACGTTTTGCTTCTTATTTTCGTCAGTAGCATCATAAATGATACCAGCAGTTTGGGCGAGGACCGCTTTTTCTTTAGCGGTAAGTTCATTGGCAAGTTCAGATTCAATCATTGACATGTTGAGAGAATCATTTGCTTTCTCAGATAAAAAAATATCGGAGGCATTCCATTTATCAACAGCCATTCGATTTTCTTGAGCAAGCCCGTAGGCCAAGCCCGATAGGAAAAAAACAAGATAAGCAATTAAAAACATAACCCCAATCACAAGGGCATACCTCAATTTTGAATGTCTGATTTCATTAATCGCTAAAAACATACTATCCACCTCTTTTCTAAAATAAATATACACTTTTTCTAAATCAACTGAATAAAAAATTAAAAAAGCTCTATTTAATATTGTATTTTATAAATCTATCTATTAAAAAAAGTTTATCACACTTCAAATAAAACTACTATTAGATTGCTTAAGCCTTCTAGTATCAATGGAATAAATATTCAACAGCGAAATTTTAATAACAAAAAAATTAAGAGCTCTAAAAGCAATTAAGATATAAAGCGTTAGAAGCAAAAAAGCCTTGACAAAGCGAGGCGGAATATGATATGATGATAAACGGTATTGTTTACCCCATTTTTGTGGCCCCGGAAACCCAAAAATACTTTGCAGGACTCTTACACCTGCTGTAAACAAATTCTAGTAAAAGGAAAATAACCAAAATGATGAAAACTACATTCATGGCTAACGCGCAAAACGTTGACCGTAAATGGTACGTCGTCGATGCAACTGATGTTCCTCTTGGACGTCTTTCTGCAGTTGTCGCAAGCGTACTCCGCGGAAAAAACAAACCAACATACACACCACATACTGATACAGGAGATTTCGTAATCGTTGTTAACGCTGAAAAAATCAAATTGACTGGTAAAAAAGCAACTGATAAAGTATATTACTCACACTCACTTCACCCAGGTGGATTGAAATCAGTTACTGCTGGTGAACTCCGTGAAAAGAATGCTGTACGTTTGATTGAAAAATCAGTAAAAGGTATGCTTCCACACAACACACTTGGACGTGCTCAAGGCATGAAACTTAAAGTGTTTGTTGGCGCAGAACACACACATACAGCTCAAAAACCTGAAGTCCTTGACATCACAGGTTTGATCTAATCAGGAAGGAACGAACATAATGGCACAAGTACAATATGCCGGCACAGGCCGTCGTAAAAATGCAGTAGCACGCGTACGTCTCGTACCTGGTACTGGTAAAATCACAGTTAACGGACGCGAAGTAGAAAGCTACATCCCACACGCAGACATGCGTCTTGTTATCAACCAACCATTTGCAGCTACACAAACAGAAGGTAGCTACGACACTCTCGTAAACGTAAATGGTGGTGGTGTATCTGGTCAAGCAGGAGCTATCCGTCACGGTATCGCTCGTGCATTGCTCCAAGTAGACCCAGACTTCCGTAGTGCTTTGAAACGCGCTGGACTTCTTACACGTGACGCCCGTATGGTTGAACGTAAAAAACCAGGTCTCAAAAAAGCCCGCAAAGCATCACAATTCTCAAAACGTTAAGAAGAATCGCTATATATCAACGTTTACAATCTGGTTTTGGTCTTGGTTGGTCTTGTTAGACGTCAATCGGACAAAGAACTTAATAAATTTAAAGCATCGGCTTCTTGCTGATGCTTTTTTTCTGGCATCAACTCCAAGTAATAATTCATTGTTGTTTGAAGATTGGAGTGCCCCAACATCTTTGAGACATAGTCTAAACGGATATCATTTGAAAATAGAAATGATGCTATAGTATCACGTAATCCATGAAAAGTAGTGATGGATATTTTTAGTTCTGCTAATAACTTTTTTAATCGTTTAGATTGCTGAAATCCATCTGGGTCAAATAAATATCCATTTGATTTGGGTTCTACTGTTCTGATGATCGTGTAGACTTCATAAGTAATCGGTACTGTACGTTTTGATTTACTTGTTTTTAAACGTGTATCATCATTTGTAGGGCTTATTGATCGTGTGATATGAATTCCATTTGAAGAAATATCTTCTGGTTTTAAACCAAGAATTTCTCCTCGTCTAGCTCCTGTCTCTAGTGCAATAAGTGTAATGATATTAAATTCATCTTCTGAATGTGAAAGAAGATAGTTACGAAGAACTTTCATCTCGTTTATTGATAAAGGCTTGTTACGTTTTTCTAGTTCTTTCCCACGAGTCTTTACAAGGGAACCAAAATCATTATCTAATAATCCACGTGCATAAGCATAATGTAATGCTGTTCTTATTTTTAATAGGACTTCAGTTGTCGTTTTTCGAGAGTGATTTTTTCCGTATTCATCAATTTTCATCTGTACCACTAAATCATCAAGGTTACTGATTTTGATATCTTTGAAGAGAGAACGAACAATCGTTACTGTTCGTACATAGTTGGTGAATGTTGCAGGACGAACATCATTACGTTTCACTGTATTAACCCATGTATCAAAGAAATCGGAAAAAGTATCTTCACGTTTGGCGATATTTTTCCCTTTTCCTTTAAGTACTTCTTGTTGGTGAGCCCAAGTTTTTGCCTCAGACTTGGTAGTGAATGTTTTTGTTAATTGTTTTTGTTTTCCGTGTTCCATGATTGAAACACGTGCGCGGAAGGATTTTTGTCCTCGTTTTTCTATTGTTGGCATATCATTTTCCTTTTAGTATAAAAAATTGATAGCTGACCATTTTGATTACCCTTTTATAATAAGATTTTTTTGGTCAACTATCAACTTTTAATTAATTTATAGAATTCTTTGCAATGAATGCTTCTAAATCTGAAATTGTATATCTTTCTTGTTTTCCTATCATAAAACGCTTTAAGTTATCATTTTGACGAAAGTACTTATCAAATGATTTTGGGTCAATTCCAAGGTATTGAGAAGCGGACTCTCGCGTTAGAAGATAAGGCGCATTTTTATTATCATTCATAAATAGTACCTCGTTCGTATATTTCGATATTCAAAACAAGGCTCAGTCGATATGCTATAATAACAAAGAGCCTTGTTCTTGTTTGAAACTTTTAGTTTCAATCGTAGATAATGTCATCAGTCTTAGAATTGGTAGTCGGAGGCTGATGGTTTTTTGTTTCAATTATAGAATTTTGAATTTTATGTATCAGTTGTCTAATAGGACTACTGAAATCAAGTTCATAGAATGTTTTTTATGAGCTATTTGATCTGACTTTCGAGATTTCAACTTTCCCTAAATGTGGAAACGATTCTATTATCTCATCTGGTTTTGAATCAGAATGTTCAGTTTGTAGTTCTTTTTGTTCGACACTATTTAAATATTTTTTTGTCGAGTTTTCGAGGTATGAGTGTTGGTTTATTTCTATGATTCCCTTTTGTTGCTTTTTCCACTGCATATTACGAATGACAGTTTTGATTAAAAGGTCAAGAACAGCATTTCTAGACTGTTGATTAGGTTGAGAAAAAGAGTGCGAAGTAGTGTTAGGTTCTAGCGATTTATATCTGTGTGTGATAGAGCTGTTGTTTAATTTTTGTGGTGTAGATAAATTAAAACTACCATCAATAGTTAATAAGTAATCAATTCGTCGTATAAATTGCCCTAAATCTTCTCCTACAATTCCTTTTGCATTTTCAAAGAATTTAAATGGATGTTTGGTACTTGTAATGATGATGACCTTCGCGGAACCCAGTTTATTGTGATATCTTGCTGAAATTGGACTAATCATGTAAGGGTCTAAAAGTTTGAGCCAATCGGAAACGGTTAGGCTGTCACCCCTAATGTCATCAAGAAAGAGAATATCTTGACCATTATATTCATCAAAAGCGTTAGTTGAAGCAGTTACGCAAAAATCCCAGACTTGATTGAATTTTATAGCGACCATTTGTAAAAGTCCTATCAATTTTTTGCTTAGGGCAGTTTTACCAATTCCACTATCAGCCTTTACAAAAATTACTGTTTTCTTGAATTTACCAGCTTCAAGCTCTGCGACTGTTTTATAGCTTTTCCGTTCCCCAGCAGTATCTAATGCTTCGTTGATTTTTCGTTTATGCTGACCATATACTTTGTAATATTCATCAGTTAATAAAATTTGATTCTTAGTCAATTGACCAGCAAGCACCTCTGCAATAATCCAATCAACGCTCAAGCTTGTTTCCTGAGCTTCTTTTTTTGCTCTCCCTCTAATCCATGATTTCATTTTTCTATTGTACAGACTGACATAGTCTTCACCTAAAATTGTAGTAACTTCATTTGCTGAGTATTGATATTTTGAGTCATCTTTAGCGTGTACTAAATAGGCTTGGCAATTGTCGTAGCCATATCGCCCGGATTTTAATTTTTCCAGATACTGTGATTCAATACCCATAGCCAAAGCTAATTTTTGTAATGAAGCACCTTTATCAAATTTGAATAAGAAATGAACATGATTAGCTTTTGGTTCATCAATATTTTTCATTTTTTCTGTGTTCCAAACAGATATGGTATCTTTATTGTGGATAATACCATAAGCTTCTTCAACTTTTATGTTTTCAGAACTCAAGCGAGTTACTACCTCTTCTAATAGCGGACGACAATTTCCCTCACGTGCTGCCTGAATTGCAGTCTTATCATCCCACAACTCCCAATGTTTATCTTCTAATTGTTGTACAAGCATAATTGCTTTTAAATTTGTTTTATCTACCATGATTAAAATTATCCTTTTTAATAATTATTTTAATTATATCCTTGGTAATACAGAGGTTTGAATTTTTTAAAAACGGTCAAACCTCATGATATACCTAAGTTTTGAGTGAGGCACGGCAGTTGACAAGCCCACTGCCGTGCAGGCGTTAGAAATAGTTAGAGTTAGAATATTTCATCTTCTAAAAATGACTGATATTATGAACAGTTGATTTAACCAATACCCTAATTTATGAACCAACAGATTATTGTAATACAAAGATGTAGTCATAGGTTATCTTCAAACCAAGGCGTTTCATAAAAATGAGGAACTTCCCATTTCTTCCCAGAACTTATAATACGAGCGACACCTTGTCCTTTTCCATAACTACGTTTTGGCATATCTGAGAATCCACTCATCAAATATTTTCTTTCATCAGATGAATCCGCTGCTCCTCCAAGCATAATAACAGCATCTGAACAATTGACACGAGCCAGAGATGGAAGGAACCCTTCCTTGGTTGCAAACTGTGAAATAGCTATAATGTGAATACCTGCAGAACCACCAGTAGCGGATAGGCGGTTAATAGCAGTAGTCCACCTTGAGGTGATTTTTAAATTTTTATCAATTTTATCAAGGGATTCCATAGAAGCGTTTAAATTTCCTAATTCATCAAAAAATAGCCCGATATCTGGCATATCTTCCATTTCAAGATATTGTTCTTTTCCAGCTTCATTGATTTTTACTAGTCGTTCATCCATAACAGAACACCATAGTTCAGCACGTTCTACAATCTTGATAGGGTCAGATTCACCGTTGAATTCTTTTACATATCTGTCATATTTCGCTGAATGATATTCTACTATCCAATTTTGTAGTAACATCAAGCGAGCTATATATTTTCCTGCTAAGACTGATTTACCTGACCTAGTTCGAGCAATTATGCTCAGCATAGGGGTTATATCAGAATGCCAGACTAAATCCTTAGAGAGTCTTATAGTGTGCTTGTTTTCGCTGATAAATAGTTTTGGACCATTTCCCTTATCTTTAATATAAAAACGCTGAGAAGTAAAGGTATCTTCGAAATAGAAGATAATAAAGCTATCTCCGGCGGATAATTCAGAATTAACGATAGAAAAACGTTGGTATTTTCCTGAAAAAATCCCAGACACACATTGTTCGAAGTGTTTACGGTCTGCGCGTTCCCAGTTAGAGATGTTCTCAATAGCAATATATCCATCTGACAAATTGTGGTTTACCCAAGCGATTATTTCAGGCATTTCGTTGCCATAACGTGTTGAGTTTGAGAGGTTTAAAACATCTGTTATCATTTTGTCGTTAAATAGTTTTTTCACTTTTTTCGCTAATTTTTTAGATTTGTGAGACATAGTTGGGATAGAAAGAGTTGATACTTCTTCACGCTGTGACCAAAAGAACATTAAGGATATAAAACAGATAAAATCTATTATATATAGTACGAGTATTGCTTGAGCTAGATATGATGTTAAAATTATTGTATGACCTAGGAAGAATAACAGTGCAGTAACTAAAAGTGAAACCATTAAGGCTATCATAGAGAGCTGATAGCCTTGAGGTTTACAGTTATGGGTAGGAGTAATTCTTCTATATCTGCGACTACCCATGTCGCGGAACCACATCTACTGAATCAGCAGCAAACCAACCCATACCGTTAGTTGTTACGCCACCCCGTACATATTTGAACTGCAGCTGAGTGCCGAATTTTACCTCAACCTTATTTGGCGCTTTGATTATATATTCAAGGTCGTTAGCAGTATCCACAACCGCATACTTAAATTTCCCATCAACTTCCTCCAAAGAACCGATTGACAGTACATTAAGTGATGGAACGACTTCTGTTGTGTACTCTTTACCCGTTTTTTCGCTCACCATTACCTTTTGTTGTGTTTGTTGATTTAAAACTTCTCCAAGTGTTCTATTCCAGTTAGTCTTCGCCATTTATGTTACCTTCTTTCTATTTTAAAGGGTTGAAAAAATTTGTTCCAAACGAGTGATAAGACAACGTTCATTTTCAATCCAACGGATTAATTCATTTTTTGACATGAAGTTAATATCTGAATCATATGCGATTGATAGTGTCAAAAATGATAAAACGTCTTGCCCATACCACAATTCTGACAATTCCGTTGGTACAGATTCAAAATGGTTATCATTACTAATACGTCGATATGCTGTGTTACCATAATTAATCAAACGATAAGCATTTAAGTCACGAAGTGTTTGTTTTAATTCTGTAATCATGTGGATTACCTCATATTTTCTAGTTGACTAGCTCTCCGCCAACAGGAGATATAAATGAGAAATCTTTGAAGATTTCTTTATAATACTATTATACTACTCGAAAATGGTTTTTTTACGTAAACAATGGTATAATTTAAACTGAAATAATCCGTTTGGAGGAAAGTGTGCTATGTTTGAAAATTTGTTGAGCTACTACGGGAATAATGTCCAAGTTAGAATAAATGAACGTATTGAAAAAATAAACAATCAAAGGAAGAGTCTTAGAAGTTCACATGATAAGCAATATAAAGACTTAAAAAGTATTAAAAACACTCACCTGTATATTAATAAGCCAAAGATCATAAAAGATATCAGAGAGAAAAAAGTGGATGAAGTGACAAAATTATTGTCAGTTACAATTGGACAATCAATAATAGATAATTTAAAACTGAAACCTGACCTTAGTACATATTCTTCTGATAAATATCATGAATTAAAAATGAAGAAGGATAACCTAGAGTTTACTTCCTTTCAGGAATTATTTTGGGGGCTTCCAGATAGAGCTTTTTCAGAAAAGGATAAATTTTATTTTTTATTAAATTTGTTTTTGGATTTGTTGAATAATAAAGATTATGTCAAGACCATTCACAACATTCTAATTGAATATGTACCATTTGCTCATTATGCAGCTTTGGAAAAAGCTTCACGTGATTATAGTGGAGGTTATCCAATTTCAAAAGATTATAAAAATGAAAACGTTGATGTTTTTTCCGAGTCCGTTTTTTTATTCTGTAGTACAGAAACTTCAAATGAGATAATGGAACGATTTATTGATTATTTGTATGGTGAATATAAATATGAGTCTAAAGACAAACAGGGTCGTTTTCTGGTGAAAACTGAAGTGATTTGTTTTCAAAATTTTGAAAAATCATTTAGTGAAAAATTGAAGGACATCCTTGCCCCAGTTCTTGAACTGGAAGATTATGATTCACTTGGGAAACGCGTATATGATATAGTTGTTGATGATTTTGAAATAAACATTAATTTGATAAATTTAGATATGGAAAGAAGTGTCGAATCATATGGACATTGGCTTACTAGAGGTGAAAAAAATGACATAGATGTATTAAATGATTTAATCGATGCTAGTGAATCATATATTGAACGATTAATGAAAGTACAAATGGACCAATGTGGCGATATCGAAAAAGAGTATTTTGAAAGCCCATTTTTTTCAAAAAATTCAAGTCCGTGTTTTTCAGAAGATAGAATGATTGAATTAGTAAAAGAAAAACAAGAAGATGAGTATTTAGATTATCAAGAATCTATGGAAGAATTGGAATATGTCAAAAATTCGGAGGAGCATTTAGCTTATCTTGACTTTTTGGATGAAATCGAAGGAGTACATAAAGGATAACAATAAAAACGTATTAATCTAATAAGTGAGTTATATAACATGAAAACTTGATAAGGCTCTCTATAAATTTATGACATGTTAAATCTGATTTGTAAAAAATTAGTGTAAAATAGAAGAAATGGAAACGAATTTGAATGAAGGATAGTGTACAGTGAAAATTAAACCAAAGATTTTTGATGAATTACGAAGCGCCTTATATTCTTTTGGAGATAAGTATTTGGTTGGTGAAGAATTAAATCGCTCTAAACTAAGTGATAGCTTAAGAAATTATGATGAGTCCTTGCTTAAAAAATTATTTCAAGTAGATTTTATTAAACAACATTTTATTAAAGAAGTTGCGGGGCAGAAATTATTTCAAATTGAACAGCTAGAAGAAGCTATTCTCTACAATGATTATTGGGATACGAGTTATACGAAATACGAAAATCGTATTGGACTAGCATCTAAAGGAAAGTTTTTAGAAGACAGTCAGGATGTGGTCTTAGATTTTCCGTTTAAGGATGGAGTTCTAACTGCATCAATGACAAAAGAAGATAATGAAGAAGGTTACGATGATAGTTTTTTAAATGAAGTGATTGAAAAAGATGAGATTGACCGATTATTTGATAAGAAAATCTTTGTGAACAGCAAACGATATGATGAAAATGGCGAGTCAACTGTTACAGAATTCAATAAAGATGAAGATAATTTGATTATTAAAGGGAATAACTTGCTCGCTTTACATGCAATTAAAGAGAAGTATGTTGGAAGTGTCAAACTTATCTATATCGACGTACCCTATAATACAGGTAGTGATAGTTTCAAATACAATGATAGATTCAATCAATCTTCATGGTTAACCTTTATCAAAAATCGAGTTGAGGTTGCACAGGATTTTCTTTCTGATGATGGCGTAATACTCATTCAAATAAGCTTCCATCAGTATCCTTATCTTAGAGTTTTGCTTGATGATGTTCTTGGCAAAAATCATCATGTGATGGATATAAATACTTTAGTTCGCCATCCACAAAGGACGTTGACGGGAGACAAAGAATTTAATGATGTTATTGAACATACTCTCGTATACTCAAAAAACTCAGAGTTCAAAATGCCAAAAATTGCTGAGAAAAAGACTGTGGATAAATATAAATTCCATGTATCAATTAAAGAAAAGCCCACCGAAACACGCATAATGGGGAAAAAAGAAGTTGAGATTTACCTTCCTGATAGTTTTGAGATTACAAAAGTTATCCCAAATTCTGAAAATCTTCATAGAGAAACAGTACGGGGCAGTATCAGAGAAAAAAATTCAAGCGGGCGTTTTTATGTCGCTTACCTTGAAAAATTACGAGAAGAATTTCCACCATTAACACTTTTCAAAGTTCCAGATATGGGAGATGATTCACTTGGGTTCCGATATTTTGAATTACCAAAAGAAGGAAATAAAAATGGTGCTTACTACCAAGGAATGCCACAAAGCAGCGAGTATACTTATAAGCCATATCCTAATTTCTTGGATTTTGTTGAGGACTATAACTCTGTCAATGAAGAGGGGGGGTATGAATATCGGAACGGTAAAAAGCCTGAAGAGTACATTGATAACTATATGAAAATGTTTACGGATGAAAATGACTTGGTTATGGACTTTTTCATGGGATCAGGAACTACACAATCTGTTGCGTTAAAAACTAGTAGGCGTTTTATTGGTATTGAACAACTTGAAGATACCATGGAAAATGTCACTATTCCTAGATTGCAAAATGTTATTTCGGGAGATGGAACGGGTATCTCAACCAAAGTTAATTGGCAAGGTGGCGGTTCGTTTATATATAGAACTAATGCCTAAAAATATGGGCTATTTACAAGATATCATTCATTCAAAGACTTTAGATGAGCTGAAAATAGTATACAATCGAATGTTAGAAGGGACAGGTACCATGGAACCTGCTGATATTTCTTTTCGTGCCGATCTAGATAAAATTGATTGGCTGGAAGGCTTTAATGAAAATAAACGTTTGTTGATTAAGTTATTAGATAAGAATGGACTGTATTACAACTATTCAGAAATTGATGATGCAAATGTACGGGAATTGATTTCAGATGATGACTATAGCTTTAACAAGCAATTTTATAAAGGTGGTGAATAGGATGGTGAATAAGAACGTATCTAATATCCGTCATTTTCCTTTAGTAGAACAGGCTGAATTAGCAGATAAAGATTTATTTAATGCTCATCAAGGCTATATAATCCCTGAATACATTAATGCCAATCTAGCTCACACACTACGACACTATCAAGACGAAGCACTACGAAACTACCATTATACAAGAACACAAATAAAACCAAGCCCGCAACAAGTTTTGTTTAATATGGCAACAGGCTCTGGTAAAACAGACTTGATGGCAGGTCTGATTTTATATCTTTATCAAGAATATAATTATCGTAATTTCTTATTTACCGTTAATACGAATTCTGTTTTAATGAAGACAAAAGATAACTTGGTAAATCAAAATAGTGATAAGTATCTTTATCAAGAGAAGATAGAAATTGATGGCAAACAAATTTCTATTGTAGAAAAAGAACGATTTCCTAGAATTCAACAAGAAAATACCATCTACATTAAGTTAGCCTCTGTTCAGAATGTATCAGATGATTTGTTTGTTGTAAAGGAGAATGCAATGGCATTGGATGATTATGAACATCAACCAGTTGTAATTCTAGCGGATGAAGCCCATCATTATTCAGCGTTAACAAAAAAGAAAAATGGTAAAGAAACAAAAGGTCAAGTAGAAGAAAATACTTGGGAATCCGCAATTTTAAAAATCCTGAATGCAAGAAATGAACATATACAAAAAAATTTGCTCTTAGAATTTACAGCAACTGTTGATTTCGATAATGGAGTGATTTATGATAAGTATCGTGATAAGGTCGTTTATCGTTATCCTCTAAACAAATTTATGTCCGATAGATATTCAAAACAAGTCAAACGAATCGAAACGTCCGCAAGCGATGAAGATAAAATGTTAAATGTGGTACTCCTATCGCAGTTTAGAAAATATCGAGCGTACTCAGAAGGAGTAAGTAGTGCATTCAAACCGGTTATACTGTTTAAGTCACCCAGGGTTACAATCTCAAAAGAAGCGAATAAAATTTTTAATCAAATGATTGAAAATCTTAATGTAAAAGATTTGATTGCCTTTATTAAGCGTCAACAGATAATGGATAGTAATAAGAGTTCAGCATTAAGTTTAGCGTATGATTTCTATCTCAAAAATGAAGAACAACTTGGAAAAATCATTCGAGAGATAAAACTTGATTTTGATGCTAGAAACGTATTAAATGTAAACGATAAGAGTGGAAATATGCTTGAAAAAGGGCAGTATCAAGAATTGAATACACTAGAAAATCCGAATAATCTCCGGCGTGTTATCTTTGCTGTAGCCAAGCTAACAGAAGGGTGGGATGTTCTTAATCTGTATGATATTGTTCGTATAGAAAAAGAAGCAGGAACGAATAAAAATGCAACGATGGCAGAAGCACAATTAATCGGTCGAGGTGCGAGATACTATCCTTTTGAAATTAAAGGGAAGAAAAGTTATCGAAGAAGATTTGATAATGATTCGTCCAATAAGCAACTTTTTCTCGAAACGTTACACTACCATACAATGAATGAACCACAATATCTCAAACAGTTGATTGGTTCTTTAAAACAAATGGATTTACCTACTGGGGAAGATAAAAAAAATCCACCCATTGAAATTAAAGTAAAATCCTCTTTCAAGAAAACAGATGCCTATAAACAAGGTAAAATTTACTATAATGAAGTGGAAGATGTCGAAGACGAATGGTTTGATTCTATTGATAAATATGGTATTAATCACCCAACAGATATTTCAAGAAGCTTGAACTACGATAGTAGAGAAGTTTCTTATAAAGAAATTGCTGGGATAACTGAAAAAAAAATAATTAGCGTGAGTAAATTTGATGCAAGATATATCAAAAAAGCTATCCAACGTTTAGATTTTTACAAGTTTGATAACTTAAAGAAATATGTTCCATTAGTATCTTCGATGAAAGAATTTATTTATGGCAAGGATTGGTTAAACGCTAACGAATTAAAATTATTTTTAAATGTTCCAAAAGAGTACAAATCAACTGATGTTACAACAGATGATATATTGAACGTTACTATTGGTCTGTTAAAAGAATATGAAGTTAAATTTAAATCAGGCTATGTTAAACAAAGAGGAACTAATAAGTTCGTCGGCTATCCCATCAAGGAATATTTAACAAATTATAATAAGCGTGTTCCAGAATATGATACAGCGAATTTATTTAATGAAACAATGCAAAAAATTCACGTTTATGAAATAGAAGATGATTTTTATGTTTATGAAAAAGCTATAGTAAATAAGTTGGAATACGAGTTGATAGAACGTGTGAAAGCACATGTCAATGAGTTAAAAGAAAAGTATCAAAAATCGGTTTATTTACTTCGTATGGATGAAAATATGCATCGTGAATCTGTGAAGAGTGAGAAATTAAAACTCCATCAATATGGTTCACGTATGAATCGTTCTGGTGAAATCACGCCAACGCATTCACAAGGTTTTCAGCCTGACTTTATTTTATTCCTTGAAGATAGTGAGTTTTATTTTCAAATCTTTATTGAACCTAAAGGAATGAGCGGAGATAAATTTATCAGTGAATTGTGGAAGCAAGATTTACTCTTATATATGACAGATAATCAAGCGGAGATGGAATTTGAAACAAATGAAGAAAACGTCCAAATTAGCGGATTGAAATTCTATACAAAGAATGATGGACAACACACTATGGAGCAATTAGCTAATTTAGTTCAAATAAAAAACCAGTAGAACTGGTTTAAACAAAAGTGTAATCAAATTATAGTCAGTAACAATCTTGGTCATAATTGGTCTTGTTTTTATCAATCTCTATCCATATTCATCCTTTTTCAAGAATTTTCAATTGTGTCAATCCTTGATATGAAAGGATTTATATGTATGAGGCTGGATAATTATTGTACCTTTGAGTTCTCAAAACGTTAATATTATTCATATATCAATGTTTAAAACACTCTCAAATTGGGAGTGTTTTTTATTATTTAATTTAAACTATAATGTAGAGAAATTACTATATTTCCTATTTCATTAAAAAAACACTAACCAAAGAAGCGCGTAATATCAGGGTTTAAGAGACAATAAGAAAAAAA
>NZ_BCVK01000032.1 GCF_001591705.1 Lactococcus cremoris subsp. cremoris NBRC 100676
CTGTTTGACGTTAAGTCAAGTTATCTTCTAAGTAAAATCTATTTAGCTAAGATCTTACCTGCAACATATTTCTATTTTTCTTTTTATCATTACCTCCAAATATAATAAAAAAAGACGTCCCCAGAGGACGTCTTCTTTATCCCCTAGATGATTAACGAACATCAAAGAGGACCCACATTTTATTAGCCAAAACTAATGTGGATCATTTATAAAGAAAAAATAAAATTTTTTACTGTTGTTAATCATCTTGGAACCTCAATATTTTATATTAATAGCTAGTATAATTAAAATTTTTTGATTTGTCAATTATTTATCTACTTTTTCTAAATTTTTCTCCAATTTCAATTGATACATAACAATAATTATGTATTTATTTTAAATAAAGATGAGATTGAAGAATGAATGGAACGTGCGGTTTCCGAATTATTCATTGTATATAGATGAATTCCGGCAACATCTTCAGTTACTAAATCTACTATTTGATCTATTGCATAAGCTATTCCTGCATCTCTTAGCGCAACAGGATTATGTTCATACTTTTCCAGTATTCTGATAAATTTTGCTGGTAGAGGCGTATTGCAATTTTTTAATAAACGCAGAATCTGATTACGGTTTATGACGGGCATAATCCCAGCAAGAATGGGGACATTTATTTCCGCAATGGCACAACGTTCTTGAAAATCATAGAAGCTATTATTATCAAAAAATAACTGAGTAATTAACTTATCAGACCCTGAATCAACTTTCTCTTTCAAATAATGAAAATCACTGATACGATTTATTGATTCAGGGTGAACATATGGATAACAAGCGCCCAAAACTTCGAAACTACTATCATAATCCTTTATAAATTTTACCAAGTCACTAGCATATTTGAAGTCTTTTTTAGTTGCTTCATCACTTATATCACCTCTCAGTGCTAAAACTTTCATAATCTGCTTTTCTCTTAAACGTTCCAAAATCTCTATCACTTGGGTTTTGTCGAGATAGGCCGCGGGTAAATGAGCAACAGCAGGAATATTTAATGTATTATTAACATAATCTGCAAATTTTATGGTTGTATCAGCAATATTCTCATAATTATTATTACTACAGGTAACGCTGATAAAGTCAGGAGAAAGTGCTCTTAAACTATCAAGTGTTTTCACTAAATGAGAGCTCCCAACTTGAGTTGTTGGAGGAAAAACTTCAAAAGATAGAATTTTAGAATCACTTGTCATATGTTATCTTTTCCTTTCTTACCTCTTTTGTTGCCTCAACCAGGTGAGTCAAACTAGGGATTGTTTCCTTATTTCCTCTTGTTTTAAGACCACAATCAGGATTAACCCAAACTTGCTCAATTGGTAATTTATTCAAAATCTTTTCTAGTTGAATTTTTATTTCTTGACTACTAGGAATTCTTGGGGAATGGATATCATAAACTCCTGGCCCTACCAAAGTTTGAAAATGATGAGCTTTTAGTGCATCAATAATTGATAACTGGCTGCGACTAGCCTCAAAAGAAATGACATCGGCATCCATCGCATCAATAGAAGGAATAATATCTTCAAATTCAGAATAACACATGTGTGTATGGATTTGAGTTTCAGCTTTCACCTTAGAATGGACCAATCGAAAGGCTGGAATCGACCAATCTAAATATTCACTATACCAATCACTTCGACGTAATGGTAGTTTTTCTCTAAGTGCTGCTTCATCAATCTGAATGATTTTAATTCCAGCCTTTTCTAAATCGAGTACTTCTTCTTGGACAGCTAAGGCTAACTGTAAAGTACTTTCCTTTAAGGAAATATCTTCTCTTGGAAAAGACCAATTTAGAATAGTTACAGGCCCTGTAAGCATCCCCTTTACCGGTTTAGAAGTCTGAGATTGAGCATATGCTGACCAGCGAACGGTCATAGCTTGCGGTCTTGTGATATCTCCCCAAACAATTGGCGGTTTAACACATCGTGTTCCATAAGATTGAACCCATGCTTTTTGTGTAAAAATATAACCATCTAATTGTTCTCCAAAATATTCTACCATATCATTTCTTTCAAATTCACCATGAACTAAAACATCTAACCCAATGTTCTCTTGAAGTTCCAAACATTCTTTAATTTTTTCTTCCAAAAATGCTTCATAATCACTTTTGCTCAGTTCACCACGCTTATACTGCAATCGAGCTTTTCTTACTTCTGGCGTTTGAGGAAATGAACCAATAGTCGTTGTTGGTAGCAGAGGAAGCCTGAGTGCTTTTATTTGATCGGCACGTCTTTCAACTAAGCTAGGCGTTCTAATAAAATCTTTATCAGTTAAATGAGTAATTTTTTGTTTAAGTTGAATATTTTCTTGGACTCTATTTTTATCAAAAAGTGCAATATTCTTATCTAACAGGGAAGTATTTTTCTTAACATAAATTTCGGAAATTTCACTAACTTCCACCAATTTTTCTTTGGCAAATGCGAAATGGTTGAGAATTTCTTTGCTTAATTTGATTTCATTCTCAGTTGTTACTGGAACATGCTGTAAAGAA
This sequence comes from Lactococcus cremoris subsp. cremoris NBRC 100676, assembly GCF_001591705.1. GTDB lineage: Bacteria > Bacillota > Bacilli > Lactobacillales > Streptococcaceae > Lactococcus > Lactococcus cremoris. The sequence goes on from NZ_BCVK01000032.1 coordinate 2,516, forward strand.
CAACTTGTATTGATTACAATATTATCAATGTTTCCTAAATCTTTTAGCAAACTCAGTGTTTTTTGATAATGATTACGCCAAATATTTTTCCCATTGACAACTCCTGCAAAGAGTAATTTATCTTGAGGAAAACCATACTTTTGAACTAGTTTTACAGACTCTCTTCCTTCAACAAAATCAAGGCCAATCCCATCAAAATCGAGCTTTATGATTTCTTGATAACTATCGCGTAGGTCACCAAAATAGGTTTGAAGGAGAACCTTAAGCTTATTTTTATTCTTAAGTAGCTCTTGATAAATTTTTATGAATAACTGTTGTTCTTCTTCTGTTTGATCTAAAACTAGAGCTGGCTCTTCAATTTGTAACCATTCCCCTCCTAAATTATTCAGTTGGTCAAATAATACTGTGTAGGCTCCAATGAGGTCAGACAATATCGCGTCCTCGGTTACTCCAGAAAGGTAATCCGCCAAAATTAAAAAGGTATATGGACCAATAATTGTCGGTCTAGTTTCAAAACCGGCAGTCTTTGCTTCTTGATATTCGTTTAATAGTTTTGAAAAATTTGCTTTTATTACTGTTTCTTTGCTAATTTCTGGAACGATATAATGGTAATTTGTATTAAACCATTTTTTCATCGGCCTTGCTTTCACGTCATTTTCTTCGTCTTGAAAACCACGCGCTAAAGCAAATAAAGTATCTAATTCATTGAGTTTTAATTTTTTATAACGTTCGGGAATTACCCCAAGTGCAATAGATAGGTCTAAAGTTTGGTCATAGAAAGAGAAATCGTTGGAAATGGGATAATCAATTCCAGCTTCTTTTTGACTTTTCCAACTTTCTAAACGAAGTTCTTTGGCCACAATTTGTAGTTCAGCCTCAGAAATTTCCTTACGGAAGTATTTTTCCAGAGCAAATTTCAATTCACGATTTGAACCGATACGAGGGAAGGCAATAATTGATTTTTTCATAGTAGCTATCTCCAATATTTAATAGGTCTATCTTATCAAATTTAATAAAACTTTAATAATACCTTTTTGATATGATGACCTATAGTTTTTAACTATATTGAAGTCGTAAAAACAATAAAAGTCCAAGCAAATTTGCTTGAACTTTTATTATTTAATAATCTATCGTATGTGCATCAAGTGAATGCTTGATTGGATAAATGAAGGAATAACAATTGAGCTTTCTCTATCTTCTTTTATGATTATCGAATTATCTTCTAATTTTTCAATAACTTTAATTAGGTGTGGGAGAGAGAGCTCTAATTTTTCAAAAAAAGCTTTTCCTTTTTCTTCTATCGCCGTAACATGATAAGTTTGTGCTACTTGCGCTTCATCAAGCGTTAGCTCTACTTCATTTTTTAACCAAAATGACTCCGTAGGAATTTCCGACCCGTGAGGATCAGTCTCAGGATAGCCCATTAAAACATATAATGATTCAATCAATCTCGGAGATGATGCATGCTCTAAATTTTCAGCTTCATCATGAACTTCTTCCATCGTATAACCAACTTTTTCAAAGAGGAAACTTTCCCAGACCCGGTGACTTTTTAGAATGAATCGGGCTTCATGTGTCCCTAAATCAGTCAACAATACACCATAATAAGGTTTGTGAATAACAAGTTCTTTTTTGGCTAGACGTTTAATCATTTCAGTTGCACTTGGAGAAGAAACTGAAAGCTTTTGAGCTATTGCATTGATACTTACTGATTCATTATTTTCATTTCTCAGACTATAAATCGCTTTAAGATAGTCTTGTTCATTTTTTGAAGTTTTCATTTTTTTACCTTACTTTTCTCCATTTAATTATAACATAGACTATTTCAAAGTAAAATCAAAGAGAAAATATTCTATCATCTTTATTTTTAAATTTATAGTAACTCACCATATTTTGAGACAAAAATTTTCTTAAATAGGGTAACAAGAAACATGTACATGACTACTGTTAAAATTAACCAAGGGAAAAAGGTGAGTGGCAAAGCCATTAAGCCAATTGATTTCCCAAAACTTGTGAATGGAATGATTGTGAGACCAATAATTCCTAAAAAAGTAAGAAGCGTCAATGGAGCTGAGGCACGACTTTGTAAGAAAGGAATTTTTGGAGTCCGAATCATATGAATTACTAATGTTTGTGTCCACATTGATTCAATAAACCAACCAGTATGGAAGAGAGCAATAAAGCCAATATAGGCTGCACTTCCTGGAACAAGAGTGCTGAATGGGCCAAATGTTGCTGGACAGATAACGAAAAACATTAGGAGATATGTCGTGATATCAAAAACAGAACTTGTTGGGCCAATCCATAACATAAATTTACTTACAGAACTTGCATCCCATTTTCTTGGAACAACTAAGTATTCTTCATCAACATTATCCCATGGAATTGCTGTACATGAGAAATCATAAATTAAATTAAGTAAGAGAATATGGATAGATAACATTGGAATAAATGGTAAAAAGGCACTCGCAATTAAAACTGAAAACATATTACCGAAATTAGAACTTGCGGTCATCTTTATATACTTAATCATGTTAGCATAGGTTTTTCTTCCTTCAATGATTCCTTTTTCAAGGACCATTAAATCTTTTTCTAACAAGATGACATCCGCAGATTCTTTGGCGATATCTACGGCACTATCTACTGAAATTCCAACATCAGAGGCTTTCATTGCTGCTGCGTCATTAATACCATCTCCCATATAACCTACGCTATTGCCTGAATTTCTAAGAGTTGTGACAATTCTTGCCTTTTGTTGGGGAGATAACTTAGCAAAGACAGAGGCTTCTTTAGCAACTTGTGCCAGTTCTTCATCATCAAGTTGATCAATGTCAGAACCTAAAATTGTTTTATCAGCAGGAAGCCCAACTTGTTCACAAACTGAACGGGTTACTTTGTCATTATCACCAGTCAATATTTTTACTGATACGCCATATTTATTAAGTGCCTTAATTGCCTTTGCTGTTGACTCTTTTGGTGGGTCTAAGAACGCAAGATAGCCCATTAATACCATGTCAGATTCATCTTGAACAGAAAAGCTATCTATTGGAGAGGGATTGGTTTTCTGAGCCACCAGAATCACGCGCATTCCTAGTTCATTTAATTCATCAACTTTTTTGAGGATGTATTGTCTTAACTCAGAATTTAAGGGAACAATCTTTCCTTCATCTTCAACTAAGGTACAAATGTCTAACATTTCTTCAGCTGCACCTTTAGTAATCATTTGTGTTTTTGCGTTTGTACCATTCCCGTTACTTTGGACCACAACGCTCATCCGACGTCTTTCAAAATCAAAGGGGATTTCATCAACTTTTGTATATTTACTACTTAAACCAGATAATTCAGGATTTTTTTCTTGCTTGGCTTCTGCTCCTTCAATAATAGCCAAATCCATTAAATTTTTCAAACCTGTTTGGTAGTAACTATTCAAAAATCCATGTCTTAATACCCGAATATTTTCTTGACCATGAATATCAAGGTGGCGCATCAATACAACCTTATCTTGAGTCAATGTTCCAGTCTTATCTGTACATAGTATATTCATTGAACCTAAATTTTGAATAGAATTTAGATTTTTAATGATTGTTTTTTCTTTCGACATTGTAACTGCACCTTTTGCCAAGCAGGTTGTCACAATCATTGGCAACATCTCTGGTGTTAATCCAACCGCTACTGCTAAAGCAAATAGTGCGGCTTCCATCCAGTCGCCTTTAGTAAAACCGTTTATCAATAAGACAAAAGGAACCATCACTAACATAAAGCGAATGAGTACCCAAGATACTGAATTCACCCCTTTTTCAAAAGTTGTTTTAGTAGAATCTTCGGTCACACTTCTAGCCATTTCACCAAAAATAGTATTATCTCCAGTAACAATCACTATCCCATAAGCACTCCCACTAATAATATTCGAACCCATGAAAGCAAGATTTGACGATTCTGTAATCGAATCATAAGCCTCTGATGTTGCTAAATCTAATTTTTCTACTGGTTCACTTTCGCCAGTCAATGAGGCTTGACTGATAAATAAATCTTTAGCTTGGATAATTCTCAAATCAGCTGGAACCATATCTCCTGCTGATAGGTGAATAATATCTCCAACAAGGACTTCTTCAATTGGAATTTCTTGACTACCCGTTTCTAGTCTATGAACGTTTGTGGTTGTCGTAATCATTTTTAGGAGATTTTCGGCAGCATTTCCACTTCTTGTTTCTTGAACAAATCGTAAGATTCCAGAAATTAAAACCATTGTGGTAATGATGATCAGTCCTTGTGGATTTTTTTCCCCTGGAGCAGCTAATATAATATCAGTAAAAGCTGAAACGAGTGCCAAAACAAATAATATAATAGTGAAGGGATTGATGAAGGCTTGATAAAGGCGCTTAATTAGTGAGGTTTTTTTACCTCTAGTAATACTATTATCGCCGTATTGTTCACGAGAAATTTCAACTTGTTCTTCACTTAAGCCTTTATCTGATGTCTTAAATTTTTGAAACAATTCTTCTTTGCTTGATACTCTGGCAAATTCAAGTCTTCTTTTTATTTCGTTGTTGTCTACAAAATTTGTAGCTCTTTTTGTGTTTTCGAGTGTTTTTCTAAGTTTTTTCATTGGTCTGTACCTCATGTTTTTTAATATTTTTGCTGTACAGTCCTAAACCTTAGGCACTTTAAAGAAGGTGATAAGAACGGAAAATTGCTCTTATCACGTTAATTATCTGCGGCCTTTCGGGCTCGGGACTATTAATACTCTGGGATTCCATTTCCGTTCTCACCTCCTTTAAATACAAAAAACCTTGCCTACAAAACTTGAACGTAGGCAAGGGAATAATTCCAAAAAAAGATAACACTATAAAGCGAATCAGTTACAAGCTATCGTTCAAGCTTTAGCTCCGCAGGGCAATGTTGTTGCACTATTTCACGCCTTCTTTTTCGACATGAACTGTTGGCCCTCTCATCGTGTCTCCACGACTCTGCGGCAGCAACCCGTATCCCTGCGGTAGACTCACCTACCGATGGCTATGCTTATGGCATAACCAAATCCATTATAGCTGTTCTATCTTTTTTTGTCAATCTTTTTATTTTTTTATTTTAAGACAGACTCTGTTGCACCATTCATCGCCCAATCTTTTGATAAGAATAATGAGTTATCAATATGATATTTAAGATTACTTGGTGTTTTCATAAATTTTTCAATTGCTTTGTCTGTCGCTAACCAGCCTTTTGTTCCAAAATGGACTGTATCGCCGGAAGCATAAGGAGTATTATACATGTCTGTTAAATCAGCAATCTGATTAAATCCTTGACTCCGCAATTGTGTTTTAATTTTAGAGCTGAAATTTTGTAATGTTTCTTCAGAGACACCTGTATATGATGACCAAGAGCCATTGACAGGTTGAATAACAAATAAAACATCATTATGATTTTCAGCAAAAACATTTAGAAGTTGTTGGAAATCTTGATATTCTGGACTTTCGAGATAAGAAACTTTCTTTTTATAATTTTCCAGATGTTTATATTTGGATTTTATTCTCTGATTCCAAACATTATTGTTAATTTTGAAAGGATTGTTATTTGAACTCTTTTCTCCTTGGTCAACTGCCAAGCGATTTAAATTCTCTGATGTTGGATCATTGGGTAATTCTTTTGCAAATTTGTTGATTTTTGGAGAAAGTCCCAAATGATCAGCGGTGAATTGAGACATATTTGAGAAAAGTAAATCTTCTTTCCGCCAAAATTGTAAGTTGGTTGCCACAGTCATTTTTTGCAAGGCAGTTAATGGTTTTTTAGCTGCTAAACGTTCTAGAGAATTATAAATTGTTTCCTCAGATTTAAGTGATCTGAATTTTAATAGATGTTTTGCAAGCTGTGTTGTTGTGGCAGCTTTAGGGTCTGCTTCTTTCAACCAACCATAAATTTCACCTTTGGATACAAAGTTCTTTAGTTCACTTTCAACAATTCCTTGTTTAGAGAACCATTGTGGACTAATAACAAAAACAATTTTACGATTTTTTAGTTCGTCTGCCACTGAATTCATATAGAAAAAGTGAGTTAATGTCGTTGTTCCGGGTTGTCCTACTAAAAATGGTATGAAACCTGAATTATACTTGCTGAAATAAGCACTTGGGTGAAATGAATCAACGTGTTCCATTTCTGACGAACCGAGAACTGGTAAAAATTCAGGATCTGAATAGGCTTGTTTCTTAATTGAATATCCTGTAAAAGTAGGGGTATTTAATGGTGACTGTGCAAACTTAACGAGTTGGTCTTTAGAATATTTCATTCCAACGTTAAAAGGGAGAAATATTAATAAAGCAACGAGAACTAAAGCTGCAATTAGTGGGCCAATTGCTCTAAAAATTTTAATTTTCATCCGTTTTTTCCTGAACGCGTGCTGCTATTTTATTTGCTGTATTCCAATCTTCACGGTCCATTTCTGATGGTGGAAGACTAATATCAAATGCACCTTCTAATTTTCAACGATAAGCATAATAGCTCTCATTGAATCAAGAATTCCTTCTTCAAACAAATCCATGTCTAAGTCTTCACGGAATTCGTCTGTGCCTGAGATTGTTTCGATAATGTCAAAAATTTGTTCTTTCATTTTTTTCTCCTAATGTTTTTATAAGTCTAACTCTTTTAGAAGTTAGGAAGTGGGTAATGTGGATCTAAGCAGTGCATAATGATGTGGTTTGGTATTCCTGAGAAGATAAGGAAACTGATAAATACTAGGTTAAAAGTGATGAAAATACTTACAGCACTTGTCCATTTATTATCTGGAATTTTCCACTTCTTTCGTTTTTTCAAACGTTTCCAAGCATCATAACCAATCATTAACATGGCATGGTAGAAACCATATAGAATGTAATACCATGTCAACCCGTGCCAGAATCCCATGAGTAGCATGTTCGCAAGGTAACCAATATTTGAAATGGTTACCATATTTTTTGACCATTTTTTGACCATGAATGTTTTCACTAGACGCATGAAGACAAAATCTCGGAACCAAAAACTTAAAGTCATGTGCCATCTTTGCCAGAAATCATGAATATTTTTGGCTAAGAATGGTTTATTGAAGTTATGTGGTAAATCATAACCCATTAAATTACTGATACCAATGGCAAAGAGTGAATAACCAGCAAAGTCAAAGAATAAATACAATCCATAAACATACATAGATGATGAAACATTCAAGAAACTTGGATGAAGCGTTGCACTAATTGCGATACCATGTAACCAATATTGGTCAATCAAATAACCGATGATAAATTTATAAAGGAAACCTTGGAAAATTCTAAAAATCCCTTTATTTAATAAATCAAGATATTTTTCAGTAACTACTGGTGCTTTTAATTCTTTAACGAAATGGCGGAAGCGATCGATTGGCCCTGATGAAATTGTTGGATAGAAATAGAGGAAATAAAGAAATTCTTTGAGTGGAACTGCTTTAATAAGCCCATCTCTTATTTCTATAATCATCGCAACGGTTTTAAAACTGATGTAAGAGATTCCTAAAAATCCAAGAATTGAACCAGGACCCGGTCCAGGATTGAACAAAGGATGAACTTTTACAATCACTAATGGCAAGATTGATAGTAAAATGATGAGATAAAAAACAAAGGTTTGGTTTTTACTCTGTTTTACCCGATACCATTCATAAAACTTAACAATGATGGTCTGAAAGACCCCAAATCCGATTAGAGCCCAAATGGTAACTGTCCCTGAAAATGTAAGCCAGAGAAAAGCAATAGTCAGTAAAACTTGATACCACATAAGCTTTTTGCCAAGGAGCTGAGCAATAACAATCGGAATTAAAGCCAGGCCTAGAATCAGGAAGTAAAAGGGAGTTGAATAGGGTTGCACTAGTTGTCACCTCGCTCTTTTTGGGCGAGTGCCTTGCGGTCAACTTTTCCATTTTGATTCAGAGGGAACTTTTTGAGATAAATAAATTTGGTTGGCATCATATAATCCATAATTGTTTTTGAAAGTTCTGCTTTGAGTTGCTTTGTAAAGGCTCGTTCTTCAGCACGATCCGCAAATGTTTTTTCACTTTCAAGATAAGCGATTAAAGCTGTAACTTTATGTTGGTCATTCGATTTAGGTAAAACCACTGCTTTTTCGATATCTTTTAGGTTTTGAATATTGGCTTCAATATCCTGAAGTTCAATACGGAATCCATTAAATTTGACTTGAAAATCAATTCTTCCTTGATAACGAAGCATGCCCTCATCAGTTAGTGAACCGGCATCGCCTGTATGATAGGCAGGTTTTCCATCTACTGCGAAAAAGGCTTGAGCAGTTTTCTCTGGGTTTTCAAAGTAACCTTTAGCAACGGAATCACCGATAATAATGATTTCACCATCCATGATTTTTAGTTCTACACCAGGTTTGGCAAAACCAATAGGAAGACGGTCATTTTCTGTCAGTAATTTTTCAGTCACTTTTATTGATGAAATAGCTCCTGTTGCTTCTGTTGGACCATAAGTATTATAAATAGTTGCTGACGGGAATGCTGTCAGTAATTTTTCAGCTGTTTTTTTCGTCAATTCTTCTCCACAAAAGATGAATTGTACTAAATTAGGATGTTCTTTCTCTGTGAATGAGGGATCCAATAAGCAAATATCAACAAATGATGGTGTAGAAATCCAAGTATTGATGACTGTTGAATTCAATCGTTCAAAAAGTAATTTAAAGTTTGTTGTTTCGTCACGTGAAAGTGAGACTAATGTTCCACCAGTTGTCAGACTTGGATACAAACTAAAAATTGATAAGTCAAAGCTATAAAGGGCTTGTGATAAAATTTGATTATTTTCAATTTTGTTAAAGTCGTTGTTCATCCAGTTTGTGAAGGTCACAAGATTAGCATGGCTGACTTCAACACCTTTTGGTACTCCAGTTGTTCCCGAAGTATAGATAATATAATTGCTATCATTACCAGAAACGGCTTGACTAAAATCAAGTTCTGGAAGTTTTTCATCGAGAGATAGAGTGTTTAGATTAACTGAGATTCTGTCAGTAAAAAGAGCAGAAAAATCTTCTGAAAGATTAACAGTCGTTATCACAACTGCTGGTTTTGCTGCTGAATTAATCATTTCTGTCCGCTCAAATGGAGTGTGGGCATCGACTGAAATATAAGCATGTCCAGTCAAATTTGATGCTAGCATTGCTGCTAAACTAATAAAGTCATTTTTACCAAAAATTAGGATTGGACGATTCACTAATGTCCGCTCCTTGATTTGTTTTGAAATCTCCGATACAGCGACGAATAATTGGCGGTAAGTAAATTTCTGCTCACGCTCGGCAAGCACGATAAGGTCAGGGTTTTTGTTTGCAATTTCAAAAATTTGTTCTAATAATTTCATAATTAACTTCTCCAATAAATCTCTCTAAAATTCGTTGTAAATAAAGTGTGCTCCCCCAGTATGACTGTAGGAATAAAGATAGAGTAGAATTAATATAATTACAAAGTAAAATATTATTTTAGCCAAAAATATACGAATTTCTTTTTTCTTGTCCATTGGAACTCCTTTTAATATATAAATTAATAAGAGGTTTTTAGAATACTCAGTTAATCTCATATCATTTATGACTTAGATTATAACATTTATTAAGCGAAAAAAAAACTTACATTTCTGTAAGTTTAAATCATTTTTAGAAAAGAAAACGGCAACAATTTATTTTTAGTAATTTTAAGTGTACGTCATCCGTTTTTAGTGATTTTTTGTCTAATCATTTGAGCAACTTTTTTGGGATTTTCTGCTTCTGTCAGTAAAGAAATAACCGCAAGTCCGTCAAGTCCAATGGCTGACAATTCTGTCAGTGAATCTTGCGTGATTCCACCGATTCCTACAATTGGTAATTGATTTTCTAGAAGCATCAGTCTTAAGTCTTTAATGCCAATTGGCTTTGCCGCATCATTTTTACTGTTTGTTGGGTAAATTGGCCCAATTCCTAAATAATCAGCCCCACTGCTTTGTGCCGTTTTTAATTCGTCAGCCATAGTGACAGAAAGACCCAACCACATTTCCTGACCAACCTTCTCGCGAACTTTACTGACCGACTCATCTGTTTGTCCAATATGAATTCCATCAGCATTTAGTTCACGCGCCAACTCCACATCATCATTGACAATAAAAGAAACGCCTGCTTCTTCGGACACTTTTTGTAATTTTTGAGCAATTGACAGACGCTGCTTCTGCTCTTTATAAATGGTTCCCTTATCTCGAAATTGATAAACAGTGACACCACTTTTTATAATTAAAGCAATCTTTTGCGTTGCTCCATCTAGTGAACATTCTGAAAAATTTTGTGGTCCAGCAATAAAATAAACACTTAAATCTAAAGTTTTATTAGTCATTAATATTCACCCAATGATTCAATGGCCCATGACCATGCCCAACCATAATCGTTTTAGAAATTGCCTCACTAATAAAAGCTTTCGCATTAGGCATGATTTCTCTCAGACTTTCTCCTATAGCTAAATGAGCAGTAATATAGGAAGAAAGTGTATCTCCAGTTCCATGTGTTCTTTCTGTCAGTAATCTTTTAGAGTCATAAGTACTGACAGAACCATCCGTCAGTAATAAATAATCTCTGACAAGTTCTCCTTGGCCATGTCCACCCTTAATAAGAACATTTTTTGCTCCTAATTTTTGAATATCATGAAGCGCGCTTAAAAGCGAATTTTCGTCAGTAATTTGATAGCCGGTCATGACCTCTGCTTCCTCCAAATTAGGAGTAACTAACTCTGCTAAGGGAAGTAACTCATCTTTTATCAAGTCAATCGCTTCCTTTGTTAAAAGAATAGCCCCACCTTTAGCCACCATTACTGGGTCAACCACCAAATGTTTTGGTTTGTATTTTTTTAATCCTTGAATCACCCCTTCAACTTGAGCAGTATCAAAAAGTGCTCCTGTTTTGGCTGCCGAAATTTCCAAATCAGAAAATACCGAGTCAAATTGAGCTAAAATAAAATCTTTATTTGTCGGTAAAATTTCTTGTACGCCATAAGTATTTTGTGCCGTTAAGCCTGTTACGATCGTTGCTGAATAAACTTTTTGATTATGAAAAGTTTTCATGTCCGCATTAATTCCGGCACCACCAGAAGAATCAATTCCAGCAATTGTCACAACCTGTGGAATAGTAATCATTATAATACTCCTTTATTTTATTTCTTGTGTCGCTTGATAAAGTGTGTCAAGAAGACTATTGACAAAATTACCTGGTAAATTTTGCACTTGTTTGGTCGCTATCATTCCAGCTTCCCCGAAAAATTTTGTCGCTTCATAAGCAGCTGTAAACAAATCATCGGAAACAGCTGCAAAGGTGCCAACCACTGCTGTCAGCATGTCCCCACAACCAACATTAATTTTAAAGAGTGGGCTGTCAGTGTCAACATACATCTCTTCATGACCGTTAGAAATAATATCCACTTTACCTGTTTCTATAATCACTGCCCCTGTTTTTTTAGCCGCAAGTCGCGCGTGTTCATTATCTATATTTGACTCAAGTGCATCAATGCCTTTATTTAAACTTTTTTTATCAGCAAACCAAGCAATTTCAGCCGAATTTCCGCGAATAATATTAAACTTTACTTCTTGACTCAACCTTTTAACTATGGATGCTCTGAAAGGAACATTGACCGCAACTGGGTCCAAAATTAATGGTTTTGCTTTTTGATTTGCCAAGCGACAAGCTTCTAAAAAGAGAGGATAAGTCGATTCTGATATTGTGCCAATATTGACTACCACAGCATCTGAAATTTCAACTAATGACTCGAGCTCAGCAATTTCTGACGTCATTAAAGGTGAGGCACCAATAAAACTGATAACGTCCGCGACTCGTTGAGGAGTTACAAAATTCGCCAAGTTCAAAATAAGCGGTTGTGTTCTTTGAATCTTACCTAAAATAGACATAAAAAAACTCCTTTATTTACACAAGGAGGGCTCAAGCATGACAAGAAAGTGAGAATTACAATTTTCTCAAAAGAAAATATAATAAAAACTCGGACACATTCTTACGCAGGTCTTAACCTGTTCAAGTTTGATGGTCTTTCTCAACCGATAATTTAAAATTATCAGTACCCATTGTGTATTAGATTTATTTTTGAAACTACAACCAGTTTAGCATATTTATAGCAAAAAAAACTGATTTAATAAATTTAAGAAGAAAAAAACCCACCGAAACGGTAGGTTTTTTAAATTATTTTTTGTCTTCATTCAAATTTTTATCAATACTTTCCTCTTGACGATTTGTTTTCACCCAGTCATTTTTAGAGTTGAAAAATCGAATCGCTGACTGCGGATAGATTTGAGTCAAAATCAATAAGAATTTAGTTAAATTAGCCGTATCTTTCAGGACATCCCAATCCTTCATTTTTTCATTGTTTTTCCCTCTATTATAAAGCAGAGCCCAAACAAAGTTGACAATGATAATATAAATAGACATCACAATAAAAAGGATAACAACAATTTTAAGTGATTGAGTAATTCCCGTTAAAATCGCAGAATTGATAATCATAATCATAGTATAAATTACAATGATATACTCAATTCCCATTAACCAAGGTTTAAATAAAGTCATCAGTATCTCAAATTTTTGTTTCCAAACCAGATTTTTCGAACGAATCGTTGGTAAAATATATTTTGATGATTGAATATTACCCTGAGCCCAACGGACTCGTTGCTTGACCAAAGCTTCATTATCATTGATAATTCCAGTTTGTTCAATATAAATATCATCATATTGTGCATTTTTCACTTCAATATCTGAAAGAAAAAGACGTGTTGATAAATAAAATCCTCCACAAGTGAATCTGTCCACGGTTCTTCATTTAAAGCTTGAAGAGTGCTCAATTTACAAAACTGCCCGTTCCCACCAAAAGCAACTGTATTAGTCAAAGTCCGAAACATTTGAGTGGCATTAATAATCTCGGAAAATTCAAGGTCTTGCGACGAATCCTTTAATAAATTGGCGACACGAACTTTTGGTTGAAGACCAGTGAGCTTATCATCATAATTAAAAGCACGATTGACTTTTTCAAAATAATTAGTTTCAAGTTTTGTATCAGCATCAATAATTGCTATCAATACTTCCTCAGGAGCAATTCCTTTCGCTTGAATCTGTTCACTAATTTGATAATAGGCCCAATTAAGCGCGGTTCCTTTTCCTTTTTGCGCATTTGGTTTAATTCTCCTTAAAACATTTAAATGAGAATCATTAATTTCTGATATCTTTTACCCGAATTGCTAGTTGATTATTTAGCCATGACTTGATACCCGATAGAATATCTTAAAGTCTCTGGTTCCAGTGATTTAGCTGATTTAACAGTAAAGAATACGCTAAAAGTATCATCTCTAATTTCAATTGAAAACCCTGAGGCGAACGACTTTTACAACGCTCAGCTCCTAGATTTGTCAAAAAAGAGAAAACTCGCTCAATCACTTTTCTACGTTTTGAAAAATTAGGGAAAAGGATTTTCTTTTGCTTCATGTTCTTCCTGACAGGTGTCATTAGATCAATTCCTTTTAATTCCAGCCTATCATGCAGTGACTGACCTAAATATCCCATATCTCCAAGGACTGTTGGTGTCCCAAATTGACTCAACACTTCCTCGGTCATTGAACTATCAGCCATTGAAGCAGGAGTAATTGTGTAGTCTATGATATAGCCTGATTCACTGACTAAAGCATGACATTTACATCCATAGAAGTACTGTCCCTTTGTAGCATTGTAGCCAACATTTGCATAATCTCCAAGACCTTTGCTTCTGAAATTACGAATAGGCTGACACAAAGGAATGGGGAAGCTGTCAATAATGGATACACTCATTCCTTCAACCTCTTTAAAGACGAGTGCTTGGCGAATGACTTGGATAATCGGTAAGAGCGCATTACAACGGCGGACAAAGCGAGAATATTCTAGGAAATTAGGAAATAAACTTTGAGCAAGTTGGTGCTTAGCTTTAAGCGTTTCACTAAAATGCAGTACGCCCCAGAGGTAACAAGCGATAACTAAGCAACCTGATGTTGCGAGATGGACGTTCTTTCGGTTTTGAACCTCAAGGGGAACCCTCGTTTGATAAAGCGTCTCAATGGTTGTCAGTAAATAAACAAAAACTTTTCGAAGTGTGCTATTATAAGTCATATAAGTCGTGCGCTTTCTAATGCTTAGTGGTTTAAGATTAGGATAGCACGACTTATTTATTTTCCAATGAAATTAACTAGCAATTCGGGTATTGGATAAATAATTTTATGAGTTTCTTTGAACTCATCAGCGATTTCGGCAATTCCATCAAAAATTTCTTCTAAATCATTCAAATTTTCTCGACGATGTGCCGTGACCAAAATCATCTTTTTATCCGCTTGCCAAGTCAAGGCTTCATTTTCATAATTATCTTTCAAAGTCTATTGAAACATATCAATGGCACTATTTCCAACAACAAACACTTGTTTTCTGTTTTTTCCCTCTTTTAAGAGGTTGTCTCTTGTCATCTCAGTTGGGGTAAAATGATAATCTGCCAGTAATCCAACAATCTGCCGATTCATTTCTTCTGGAAATGGTGAAAACTTATTATAGGTTCTTAATCCAGCCTCAATATGCGCAAGCTTTATTTGATTAAAATAGGCGACCAAAGCTCCAGCCAATGTAGCAGCTGTATCTCCATGAACGAGAATAACATCTGGTTTTTCCTGTTTGACAATCGGTTCAAGACCGCTAAGTGTTCCTGATACGATTTCTGATAAACCAGAATAAGAATCCATAATCTTCAAGTCATAATCAACTTCAACTGAAAATTCATCAAGAAGTTCATTTAACATCTCCTTGTGTTGACCCGTATTAACCAAAACAATTGGATTTCCTTGCTTTTTGGCCTCTTGAATTACCGGATAAACTTTGATAAATTCTGGTCTTGTCCCAAAAATAAAGAGTAATTTTTTCATCTTCACCTCATTCTTATATTTTAAATAATAATTGTGTTTGCTATAAACAACTCCTTTAATAAATCAAAAACTTATTTACACATCTGCTATAGACTACATTTATTATGATTTTTAAAAATAAATACCAAATTTAGGTATTATAAAAGCATGGTACAACAGGATACCACACAATTATAAAACGTAATCTTTTACGGACATTTCTTAATTTCATTCTAGCATAAGACCAGCTACTTAGTCAGAGTATTTGAATGCAATTTTTGGTTAAAAACAACAACTTTTTTTATGAATTTCCCCTCAAATAAATTACCTATCTTGTCCATATAAAAGCTACAAAAAAATAAGATATTTTTGACTTTGAATGCATGCATGCTTGATTAAACAAATCCATTCTCAACTAATCAAAAAAAGCGAACCGAAGTTCACTTTTTGGTATCTAATTTCAACTCATTTTCAGGAGTGACCTTTATAGAGCAAACAGATTTTTTTACTAAAACCTTATCTTTAATAAGTTTAATCCTTGATTCCAAGTAACGTTTTCATTTGTGAAACCATGAGTTTTGCATAAGCATCTGGATTAGAAGTTTTCAGCGCTGCCATTTGAGCTTGCTTTTCTTCTGCTACCGTTTCGATTGCTTGTTTTTCTTGTGGCGTTTTTGCCGCTGCAATTTCAGCTTCTAATTGCGCTTTTTGTTTTGCTTCAAACTCAGGAGCTAATTTTTGCAATTTCTGTGCTTGTTCTGGTGTGAGGATAAGCCATGTTTCTTTTGGTACTTTTGCAGTAATCTCTTTTTTGATTAACTCGCCAGATTCCCCATCAATGCCAAACAAGAATTTCGCAAAATTGTTATCCCATTGATAAGTTGTCGTTTTAGTGACTAATTTTGAATTTTTAGCATTCGGCACCAACTGATAATTGGCTTTCTTTTTTGATGATTCTACAACATTTTTTGACATTTCATCAGAAATCCAAGTTTTCATCATACTTGTTGCAGCTTTGTCTAATGTATTCATCATTTTGACGTTTCCAATAAAATTGACGGTTGTTTTACTGTCATTCGCTTGTGCTTTATACATTAAGATATAGTTTCCAGAATTAGTTCCAAAAGCTTGTGTCAGTAACATTCCAAAAGGTTGAGTGCTCCCAGCGGCAGAATAAATCGTCGTTTGCGTCGTTTTAGTCACTTCTTTCATCCCCCAGTGATTATTATCATGATAAATCAAACCAAACATGGACAAAAGTAAAAGAAGAGTTGCAATACTTCCAAGGATATTTCCTGTGGAACCTTTGATGTAGAAGAAACCCACAATCATCAAAATAACAACTAATATAATAATGAAAAGTATCATGAATTTTGACCTCCATCTTCTATCACTTCTTGTTTATTAGCTTCTCGTACAGGAGCTGGTGCGACCTTTTCTTCATGCAAAAAGAGTGCTACGAAGATCCCTAATACAGCAAAGCCAAATGCGATTCCAAATGAAACATGAAATCCATTGAGTGAAGCTTGAATCATCTTATCCGCATATTGAAGCGGATTCGTCGTTGACAGATGGTGTGTGGGTTTCGTACTATTGATGACATTAGTTGTAACTGAAGCCAATATCGCAACAACAACAGAGGACGCGATCATCCGTACCGTATTGTTTGAAGCAGAACCCTGTGCTGATTTTTCAACTGGCAAAGCATTCATACCTGAAGTGATTAAAGGCATCATGATTAAACCAATCGCAACAAAACGCACCCAATAAGTAATGGTAATAAAAGCCTCTGGTGTTGTTGCCGTCAAGAAGAGATAAGGCAAAGTTCCGATGGCTAAGAGAATAAAACCAATAAAACTTAGTTTCTTCGCACCAAATTTATCATAAATCCCCCCAGCGATAGGCGACATTAATGCCATCATGACCGAACCAGGTAAAAGTAATAATCCAGATTGTAAAGCTGTTAATCCGTGAACATTTTGGATGTAAGTTGGTAGCATCATCTCAACGCCCATCATTGCCATTGTATTAATCGCTGCTGCGATTGTAGTAACCGTAAATTGTTTGATTTTAAAGACGGACAAATCAAGGAAAGGATCCGCCATATGAAGTTGACGACGAATAAAGAAAGCAATAATGACCAATCCAATAATAATTGGAGCAATAACGCTCTGAGCGTCTCCCCAGCCATCATTTCCGACATTAGTAAAACCGTATAAAAATAATCCAAATCCAAGTAGCGATTCTAGTAATGAAATAAAATCAAGTTTCATATTTCGGTTAGGCAGGACATCCGCCATTAAAAATGGGGTCAAAACGGTCACAATAATCAGTAAAACAAAGGGAGCAAGAAAAAGTGTGCGCCAATCACCCAATTGTAAAATTCCTAAAAACTTTGTATTTCCAGATAAAATCCAGCCCCCATAAGTAGGACCAATCGCAGGAGCAAGTCCAATAACAAGTCCGCCCATTCCCATTGGAACTCCGATTTTTTCAGGTGGAAAGATATTTGTGATGACGGTCATCATCAATGGTAATGAAATTCCAGCGCCCATCGCCATCACTACACGACCTAAAAGGAAAATATTGTAGTTGGAAGTGGGTGCAATCATAGCAATCAACGTTCCAGCAGCTGTAAAGCCGTAGGCAATCATGAATAACCAACGAGTCGGAATTTTGGTCGTCAGATAAGCTGATACTGGAACCATAATTCCATTAGCAAGCAGGTACCATGTCGTTGCCCTTGCGCTGTGGATAGGCTGATGTTAAATTTGTCCATCAAGGTTGGGTAAGCTGTAGACAAAAACGTTTGTCCTAACATTCCAGCAAAGGTCCCAATCAAAATCATTGCAAACATGACATTTCTAAAATAATGATTGCCATGAATATCTTTTGAATAGTCTTTTCCCATTAGTTCAGGCACTTTTGTTACTCCTTTTCTTGTTCTAAGATTGACATGCTCGTTTGTATAAAGAGCGCCCAAGCTTCAATGAAGTGTTGAGTCCTCTCTTCTCCCATCGCTTCAAAAACATTTGAGATGCGAGTAATGGTACGCGTACGTCGTTCTTTTGTTTCTTTTCGTCCTTTATCCGTCAGAAAAACTAATATTTTTCTACGATCCTCTCTTGAAATTTCTCTTGAAATCATTCCTTTCGTGCGGTGCTGGCTCCAATATATCTCGCAATGTCACTCGGGACAATTAAAGTGCCAGCATTTTTATAAAGATAAACCAAAACCAGAGGCTCACCTTGAGCATTCTCATTGAGTTTCAGCAAAACTTTTTTTTCGTTTTTTTGCTTCATACATGAGAAAAAGTCTTCTGCTACTTTTGTATAATCTATACGTTTCCTTTCTGAAAAAAATCTTTTTTTGCTAACTATACTTCATTGCTAACGATATTAACATTTATAGGATATTCTTTTATTTGAAGATTGTCAATTATTTTATTTGATTTACTTATATTTTATTTGTGTGTAATTTATAAATTATTTATAACGCCGATTGTTGTTTTTTATGGAATATCATAACGGTTCCCACTCTAAGAACGTTTCATCAACATATTACACAAACTGAATAGAATAAATTAAGAAGCAAATCTTACAAAAATAACCCCCAGTATTTCATAATACTGAGGGTTATTTTATAAAGAATCAATTTTATTTTATTAAAAAAAACAAAAAAACCGCCAAATAACTTTGGCAGTTTTTTCAAATTGATAACAATTCTTATTTAAGAGTGATTGAAGCACCAGCTGCTTCAAGTTTTTCTTTGATTTCGTTAGCTTCTGATTCAGAAAGACCTTCTTTAACAACTGTTGGTGCACCATCAACGAGTTCTTTAGCTTCTTTAAGTCCAAGACCAGTGATTCCACGTACTTCTTTGATAACTGCAACTTTTTTGTCGCCAGCTGCTGTCAATTCAACGTCGAATGAATCTTTAGCTGCTGCTGCTTCACCAGCACCTGCTGCTGCTGCAACTGGAGCTGCTGCTGTTACGTCAAATTTTTCTTCGATTGCTTTTACAAGTTCAGAAAGTTCAAGGATTGTTGCGTTTTCAAGTTCAGCAACGATGTTTTCAATGTTCAATGCCATTTTAATATTCTCCTATTAATTTTTTAGTTTGTTGCGTAAATCCGCCGATATAAGTGATGTTGCTTATAATTAAGCAGCTGATTCTTCTTTTTCTGCAACAGCTTTGACTGCAAGAGCCACGTTGCGGATAGGTGCTTGAAGCACTGAAAGAAGCATAGAAAGAAGTCCATCGCGGCTTGGAAGAGACGCAATAGCTTGGATTTCTTCTTTAGAAGAAACTTTACCTTCGATGACACCAGCTTTGATTTCAAGATTTTCAGCATCTTTTGCGAAATCAGCCAAAACTTTTGCAGGTGCTACAACATCTTCGTTAGAAAATGCTACTGCTGATGGGCCAGAGAAAGCTTCTGATAAACCTTCAAGACCAGCTTTTTCAGCTGCACGACGCAAGATTGAGTTTTTAACCACTTTAAATTCAACGCCTGCTTCACGAAGTTGTTTACGAAGTTGAGTATCTTCATCAACTGATAAACCACGTGAATCTGCAACAACGATAGATGCTGCTTCAGTCATTTTTTGTGCGTAAACATCAACCAATTCTGCTTTCTTAGCAATTGTTGCTTCATTTACTTTGTAATCGCTCATTTTTTTACCTCCATTTTATTTTGGTTGTAGAAACAAAAAATCTCTACACACAAAAGACATAGAGAGTTCAATTATCATTTTGATATTTGTCCTCGGTAGGAAGTTTATGACTTTCGTCCCCTACTGTCTTCGGTCAGTTCTTTTAGAACCGTAAATAAGTATATCAAAGTTTTTTTAGAAATGCAAGGATAAACTTACTTTGAAATCTATTTATCTTTTATTAATCTATATCTACTGAAAAATATCTTCTATTTTATTGCTTTCCTTTTGAGATTCTAGTATAAGCAAGACCGAAACAAAAAATAGAAAAGAATAAAGTCATCATGTCCAGCAGTAACCAAGGAACTGCCTGTGTAATCCAATTTCCAACTATCAACAAGATAAATGGATAAAAGATACTAGAAATAAATAGAATTTTCGCCCATTTATTAACTTTTGGAGTGTCTAAATTTGCGATTACAATAATACTAAGGGGCGTACAAAGCCATAGTAAAATAAGATCAATTAATAAAAACATTGGACAGTATAAAATGATAAAAGCTAACGATATCAACAGCCTTCCCCAAAAATGAGTCTCTGGTATATTTGGCAAATTAAATGTAACTATCAATAGGAAGAAAATAGCAAATAACCATTGCCCTAATAATCCTAGAAGAATAGTATTCTTACTCTTTATCATGAAATTATATCCTTAAAATGTTTTCTTCCTAAATCACATAATTTAATATTCCTAACGGATTTATTTTTAAAATATCTCAGTATAGTTCAATGAATATTTTGCATTAAAAAACTATACCAAGTTATTTATAAAATCCACTATTATCTTTCATAAAAGCCTTAAAAAAGATTATACCACTTTAATATTTATTTCAAAAGAAAAAGCCGAACCATTTCGACTTTTATTTTATTTTATTTTTTATCTCAGTTCATGCAATAATCTTCTGATTTTTTGAACCGTAAAAAAATTTCACGTTAATGATCTTTTTTTCCTTTTTTTCTTTCACTTTGTCGTCATTTTCTATCAATTTTTGTGAAAGCAATAGGACAAGTTCATAAACAACTGCAAAGATTAATCCAATCCCCAGTATTGGCATAATTTCTCTTATCCAATTCATTTTAAACCCTCATTTAATCTATTATTTGTGATTCTTCAATCTCTTCAAAATTATCAACCACTGGCCCAATAATGCGGAAATTATCTTCCTTTCCTAGATAAAAGTCCTTGTATTGTGGGTCTGGATTGAGTGAATGAATTCGGAAATTTCCGTCTTCTTCTTCAAATACTTGCTTAATATATAAGCGTTCTTCTCCCAAATCTCCTTCAGCAATGGCATAGACATCTCCACTCCGTCCAAAACCTGTGTGTAAGAATGTTGCAATAGAAAAATTTGGAAAATCTGGTTCCATGGATTCACCTTTAACTCTGGCAGCGCCATCATATCGTCCAAGATTTTCTGTTGTATATGCTCTATAATGTCCGCCTGTGTTATTGGCTGTTTGACCAAAACCTGCTGAAAGTGCTTCGTCTTCAACAACAGCATACTGTAATGAAGAACGTCTATAAGTTTTCAAATCAATGAGATCTGCTTTATTCTGTTCTATAAGAAAATCAGTGAAATTAATGACAGATTCCTGTTGTTCTCCTGTCAGCGAACGATAATTATCAATTAATTGTTTTTCTGCACCATTATCAGGATTTTTGATTAATTCTTGAATGGGTAAATCATATATATCTGCTAGCTTTTCTAATAATTCTAAAGTTGGGTTAGTTGCCTTTTGCTCCCAAAGGACGTAAGCATTTTGTTTCATTCCTAGTTTATCTGCTAATTGACTTTGCGTAAGTTTAGCTTCTTTTCTGAGTTTTTTTAAATTCTGACCAAAATTCATAACTCCTCCTTTTCCATCATTTTATCAAACTTTCTTATATTATATCTCTTATTTCATTTTTTGTCAATCTTTTTATCAGATAATCTGATAAAAATAAAAACAACTGATAACAGTGGTTTCAAAGTTCTTTTTGTAATGTTTGAATTCGATACATGTCAGCATAGTATCCATTAAGCTCTAAGAGTTCATCATGATTTCCTCGTTCAATAATTTCTCCCTTATTTAAGACTAAAATCTGGTCAGCGTCTTTGATTGTTGACAGGCGGTGAGCAATCGCCATTGTCGTTCGATTTTGACGCATATTTGTCAACCCGTCTTGGATAAGGGCTTCTGTTTCAGTATCAATATTAGCCGTTGCTTCATCTAATAAGAGTATCTTTGGATTTCGGACGATTGTCCGAGCAAAGTTAATTAACTGACGCTCGCCAGCTGAAAAAGCAGCCCCACCTTCAATGACTTTTGTTTCATAACCATTTTCTAAATCCTTGATGAAATGGTCAGCTTGAACAAATCTCGCAGCTTCTTTCGCAGCTTCGTCAGTAATTTGAGAATTCATCATTTTAATATTGTCAGTCACAGAGGCCACAAACATAAAGGAATCCTGTAAAACTAAACCAATTTTATGGCGAAGTTCTTCTTTAGTAAAGGTCCGAATATCTTGGTCATCAATCAAAACTTGGCCCTCTGTAAATTCATAAAAACGCATAAAGACATTGATAATACTTGATTTACCAGAACCAGTGTGTCCGACAAAAGCAAGCGTCTCTCCAGGATTTACAATGAAAGAAATATTTTTCAAAACTTGATGTTCTCCGTCATAAGAAAAACTGACATTTCGAAATTCAATTTTTCCTTGTTCAATCAGTGGAGCTTTGCTGACAGAACTTTCGCTTCCTTGTTTTGGGGCAAATTCCTGTTCTTCCATAATTGTTTTAATACGACTAGAAGCCACTAAACCATTTGAAAAGTTTGACAAAGAATCCATTAGTCCTGAAATAGGATTAAAGTAAATTTGAACATTACTGATAAAGGCGTAAATTAATCCTGCTTCAACCACTGCATGTAAACTCCGATTAGAATACATCAGTAAGACTACTACAATAGAAATTGCCATCAAGAAGTTTACCAGAGGACTCAGCAAAATACCATTAATTTGAATGACTTTTTTTCTATAACCATAGTATTCATCATTTGTTTTTTCAAATTCATTTCCCAAACGACTTTCTTGACGAAACTGTTGAATGATCCTCATACCAGAAATGTATTCATTTAATTTCGTGTTTAACTCTGAACGTTTAGCAAGCATGGCTTGGTAAACTTTTGTACTCACTTTTTGATAAATGATAACTGCCAAAATCAATAATGGCAAAATCAACAACATTACCAGAGCAATTTTGTGGTCAATAACAAACAAAGCAACAAATGCAATGACAATCGAAAGAACACTTGTCAATGCATTAAATAAAGTCTGCCAGAAATCAAATAAATCAGTATCATTTGTAATTCTGGTTATCAGCCAGCCTGTTGGCTTCTGATCAAAATATCTCATACCTAGCTGATGAATTTTTCCATAAACTTTCTTACGGATGTATTGATTGACAAAAATTGAACCATTCTGAAGATAATTCCATTTGAAAAAGAAAGCAATTGAATTAATTATTGCTAGAAGCAGATAAAGTCCTGCAAAATAGAAAATAATCTGGTCAGTTGCTTTCATTGGAGTCAAATAAGAATCCATAAAAACTGATAAAACAAAAGGCATCAGTGAAGCCAGAGCTGTTGTAATCACACTAAAAACAAAAGCCCAAATAAAATACCTTTTGAATGGAAGTAAGAATTTAAAAATATATTTAAAAACTTGCCAACTTTCTCTGACAGACATTTTGTCAGTAGATTTCTCCATTTTCTCCCCCTTTCAAAGTTCCTGACGAGTCTGTCAGTAAATTTTCATCTTTATCAGTGGCTGTTAAATGACTTTCAATTTGTTGCATTTGCCACATTTGAGCATACCAGCCCCCTGTTTTCACCAAATCTTCATGCAGACCACGCTCAATAATTTTTCCTTCGTCTAAAACGAGAATTTCATTGGCTTCCATTACTGATGACAATCTGTGGCTGACAACCAGTGTTGAACTCTCATGACGCAGAGCCTTCAAGTTTGACAAAATCAACTGTTCGGTCTTGGCGTCAACCGCTGATAATGCATCATCTAAAATCAATAATTTAGGCTGAATAAGCAGTGCCCTCGCAATAGATAATCTTTGTTTTTGTCCACCAGAAAGCGAAACCCCACGCTCCCCGACCAAAGTGTCATATCCTTCAGGAAAAGTAATAATGTCTTCATGAATTCCAGCTGTTTTGGCTGCAATTTCAACTTCTTCTTGACTCGCTGACATCTTGGCAAAGCGAATATTGTCTCTGACAGACATCGAAAATAGAAAATGTTCTTGTGGAACATAACCAATTGCTGGCAAATACTCATCTAACTGATAATTCATTATATCCTGATCAGCAAAAGTAATTTGTCCTTTGTAATGGTCAAACTCTCGCATTAAAAGTTTAATGATTGTTGATTTACCTGCACCAGTCCGCCCAACCAAACCTAAAACTTGACCTTCTTTTAAATTAAATTGAACTTTCTCCAGATTTCGTCCTTCATTTTCATTCGGGTAAGTAAAACTTTCAATATCAAAAGATAAATCACCTTCTTTGGGCATTTTTAAAGTCCCCTCAGAAATCTTAGATTCTGCTTTTTGAGCTAATAATTTATCTACTCGACTATAGGAAGCTCGTCCACGTTCAATAACATTAAAGAGGACACCAATTGCAAACATCGGCCAAACTAAATTTCCGATATAAGTCACAAAAGCAACCAGCTGACCAAGGGTTAAGACATGATGAACAACATAATATCCCCCTAAAAGAATTGTCAAAGTGTAAGATAATCCGACAATCAGAGTAATTAGAGGGTCATACATTGAATCAATCCAATTGACCCGAACAAAGGCTTTATCAATATTATCCAATTTATCTTGAAAATCAGCCATATCTTGTTCTTCTTCGCCAAAAGATTTGATTGCTTTCATTCCTGTGATTGATTCTTGAACTTTATCATTCATTTCCGAAAATGTTTCTTGAGCGTGTTCAAAACTCACATGAATTTTGTCTCCCAAAATTTTAGATACTAACGCTAACAAAGGTAAAGGGAGGACAGCAATAATCGTCAAACGCCAGTCGATAAATAAAAGCATGGCGATGATTGTCATCCCACCCGTCATTAAGGAATCCGCCCAAGTCAAAACCCCAAGTCCAGCAACACTCTGTATCGCTTGCAAGTCATTCGTCGCATGGGCCATCAAATCGCCCGTTCGATTTCTTTGATAAAAAAGGGTGTCCATCCGCAAGAAATGTCTAAAAAGACGACTACGGATAATTTTTTCTAGTTTAAAAGCTTCACCCCAAATATTTGTTGACCAAAGAAAGCGAAAGCCATATTCAACAAAAGCCGTCAACAGTAAAATTCCAGAAAAGCTTAGAATTAAAGATAAAGTCAAGTTTCGCTTAACAATATGGTCAATAATTTTTCCAATAATTAAAGGTGGAATCAAGTGTGTCAAAGAGACAATAAAAAGGGCCAATAGACCAACGCCATAACCTTTTCTCTCTGCCTTAAAAAACCACCACAAATCTTTAAAAATTTTCATACAGTTTATTCCAATTTATTATATAATATTCTAAATATTAGTATACCATAAAGAGAGCGATTAAAACAGCTTATTTGGTTGGCTTTTTTGGGAAATAAAAAGGGTTATGTAGGCACAAAATCCTTTATAATTAATATCTAAAGTCCATACCAACTAATTTGCTCATATCTCCAACCAATCTTCACAAGTGAATCTCGTTCTGCGCAACTTGATGTATAAAAATGACTGATTTGTTTACCTTTGGCATTAGGATTAAAAAGCCGATAAATTGGCGTGTGTTTTGCTGTGTCCGAATAAAAAGCGATTTGTTCAAAACGCCAACCTGCTTTGACTAGTGGATCACGCTCAAAGGAAGACGTCTTATAAAAATGTTCCCCTGAATTAGGGTTATAAAGTCGGTAAACTGCATTACCTGTCGCTGGTTGTTGCGAATTGACACCCTCATAATTCCAGCTTGTTTTTGATAAAGTCGTCGTTTCATACAAACTTTTTGTATAGAGATGTTCGCCATTGTTTGGGTTATAAACACGATATAATGCTGTTGATTTTAGTGCTGGTACATTATTTTGAATCCAATTAATGTTGCTTGCGGTGAGTTGAACACCGTAGTTGGGATATTGCGAAGCGAGGGATGAGGGGACATAGTGAGTAGGGTTAGTATTATTAGGATAGTTCGCGTCAGCAACATTAATCCCTACAATATTATTACTTGTATTGAAGATAGGGCTACCACTTTGTCCGGGGAACTCACTGATATTAGAGTAGTTAAACAAGGGATTGCTAATTTGAGAAACATTACCAGACATTCCCCACATTTGACCCGCATGGTCTCCTGGAAAACCGACCAAAGAGATAGTCTGATTAGTTGAAAGAGTCGATGTCATTCCCATCCAACCTGTAGATAACCCTATATTTTTTGAAAGATTAAGAATTCCTAAATCATCTGCATTATTGCTTGGATATCCATTAGTAATCAATGAATCTTTTGCCAACCAATCTGGGTTTGCAACTTTTCCCGTTACTGTAGCAGCTGTATTAGAATTGTATGTCCCGTTTGCGTTGGCTTGATAAACCGTTGCAGATTTAATATAACCACCATTGGGTCTATTGTAAATTACATGACCCGCTGTTAATACTGTATTAGGAGCAATAATTACTCCACTGCTATAATAGACTGTTCCATTTCCACCAACTGTTACAATATATACAATTGTATTGTAAGGAAATTGATTAGCACTTGTTATCATTTTTCGTCCATCTGGCTGATAAACATTGCTAGCGGAAATACCACCTGCAGGTATAAATGGTTGGCTATCTGCTAGAACATTTGGAGAAAATAAAAGTAACGCTGAGGTAAGTAGATAGAATTTAATTGTTTTATTCATCATAAAGGTTTCCTTTCTAAGCTGGACTAAGTGGACCAGATTGTGGTGGTACTGGTGAACTAAAGCAAAATGCAACCCCTTCATCATTCCAACCTATTTTTGTTAAAAATGCTGTTTCTTCAATACTTTTAGTATAAAAATGTTGACCGCTATTTGGGTTATAGAGTCTATTGATAATTTCCCCATGTGGATAGCCATAATGAGAGGCATCATAGAAGACAATCCCCTCATTGACCCAACCATAATTTTTAAGCTGATTTACTTCATTCGTATTTATGGTGTAAAGATGTTCCCCACTATTTTTACTGTACAAACGATAAACAGGAATTTTATCATAACTTTGACCGTTCATCGTGTAGTATGAAGTTCCAAGAATTCCCTCATAGCCCCATCCAAGACTGACAAGATTATTTTTCTCGGTAAGCTCCATTGTATAGACATGCTCGCCCGAATTAGGATTGTAAAGGCGATAAACTGGTCCATTGAAGTTTGCCGTAACAGCTTTTGCTGGTGTCGCCTCTTTAAACGATAAACCTATGCCGAGCAAGAGCGCTCCAAATAAGAGTCCGTTTTTGAAAAGTTTTTTATGAGTTCTGTATGTGTTCATAACAAACACCTCCTTATTGTTTATAATATTAATTTTTATTCTCTCTTCACTAATTAAAGTG
>NZ_BCVK01000033.1 GCF_001591705.1 Lactococcus cremoris subsp. cremoris NBRC 100676
GAAGAACATTGCTCCAAATAGAGAGAGAAGAACAGTTCCAACCATACTCAACCAACCTGCATTTGCTTCACCTGTTGCAGGTAAATCAGCTGTTGAAAAATGTTTTCCACCTATATTTGTACTCATATTTCCATTTATCATCCCTCCATTCATTGTTGTTGGCGGTGTAGTAAAGAGCGTTGGTTCGCTGGTATTTCCAGATGCATCTGTTGCAGTAACAGAAACCTGTGTTCCTGGGTTAATTCCAAGAGGAAGTTTAAGTGTATAACTTCCATCCACTCCCGCTACAGCAGTGCCTAAAACTTCGCCTGTTGCCGGATTTTTAACAGTAATAGTGGAACCAGGTTCACCTTTACCATTTACCGTATATCCACTACCAGAATCCCCAGTTACACTATCTACAGTTGGAGCGTTTGGAGCCGTCGTATCAGTGTTAGACGATGGATCACTGACCACTAAGGTTTGGGTTACATTTGCATATCCCTCTGCTGAATAAGTTACTGTGTAAGTACCTGCGGACAGTTTGCTATTCGGTACTTCCGTTCCTGTTGAATTGGTAATTACATGAGTAACCGGTACAGTTTTACCATCACTATCTTTAAGTGTAGCAGGTAGACTAACTGTTGCGTCAGCTGCACCTTTTTTAGAAGTGGTCGTAGTTAAATTACCTGTTGGAGCTACTAAAACTGGACTAGTTGGGTTGCTTGGATCACTGACCACTAAGGTTTGAGTTACATTTGCATATCCCTCTGCTGAATAAATTACTGTGTAAGTACCTGCGGACAGTTTGCCATTCGGTACTTCCGTTCCTGTTGAATTGGTAATTACATGAGTAACCGGTACAGTTTTACCATCACTATCTTTAAGTGTAGCAGGTAGACTAGCTGTTGCGTCAGCTGCACCTTTTTTAGAAGTGGTCGTAGTTAAATTACCTGTTGGAGCTACTAAAACTGGACTAACTGGATCTGCTGGTGTTGTCGCTGAGGTTGGATCACTGACATTGCCTGAACTATCTGTCGCTGTGACATTTAGTGGAGCATTAGAACCAACTGAGCCTGGGAGGGTAACTGTGTAATTTCCACTGCCGTCTGTCGTTCCGGTTCCGACCGTATCGCCATTATTATTTTTAATTGTGATGGTCGAATTAGGTTCGGCAGTCCCTGTGACGGTGTAACCATTGGTGCTATTTCCTGTGACACTTCCAACTACTGGAGCATCTGGGGCGGTTGTATCTGCTGGGTCAGAGACAACCAGCGTTTGGGTCACATCTTCATATCCTGCAGCCGTATAAGTGACGGTGTAGGTACCCGCTGATAAGTTACCATTGGTCACTGCAGTTCCTGAGGAATTGGTAATAACCGAGGTGACCGCTACATCGGCTCCTGCACTATTTTTTAATGTAGTTGGAATCGTCGCAGTTGCATTACTTGCACCAACTGCTGAGGTCGTTGCTGTTAGATTTCCTGTTGGAGCTACCAGTACTGGACTAACTGGGTCTGCGGGGGTTTTCGTTGGTGTTGGCGTACTAACATTCCCCGAACTATCTGTCGCTGTAACATTTAATGGCGCATTAGGACCAACTGAGCCTGGGAGAGTCACTGTGTAATTTCCACTTCCGTCTGTTGTTCCTGTTCCGACTGTTGTACCAGAACCATTTTTAATAGTAATAGTCGAATTAGGTTCGGCAGTTCCTGTAACGGTATAGCCATTGGTGCTATTTCCTGTGACGCCACTCACAATAGGAGCTGCAGGAGGGGTCGTATCAGCTGGGTCAGTAACCACTAAAGTTTGCGTTACATTTGCATAGCCTGCGGCTGAATAGGTGACAGTGTAAGTACCCGCTGATAATTGACCGTTGGTCACTGGAGTCCCCGAGGAATTAGTAATGACTGAGGTGACTGGAACATCAGTACCTGCATTATTTTTTAAGGTGGTTGGAATCGTCGCAGTTGCATTACTTGCACCAACTGCTGAGGTTGTCGCTGTTAGATTTCCTGTTGGAGCGACCAGCGTTAAATTAACATCTCCAGCTAAATACACATAAGAAGCTCCATCAGCACCACTTAGAACATCAACATCTAATAAGTTGGTTTGAACAGCAGAACCTACAAAACGCGCATCGAGGTTACTTTGAATACTTGGTGGGGCAGTAATTTTTGTAGGAATGGTAATTCTTGTATTCCCAAGTGCCGAAGCATTTAAAAGAAGATCTAAAATTCCACCTGTTCCATTTACTAATGGAACTAAAACATTATCTATGGCTGTTATCAGTGCAGGCTTGATCAAAGCAAGGGCGGTATTAGCGGCAGGTGCTGCTAACCCTGTTGCAGAAAGATTACTAACTGCCGTTCGTAAATTTTCTAGAATAGTTCTGACATTTTGAGCTAAAATTGCTCCCATCCCATCATTTAAAGGCGCACTCAGCACTGAATTTCCATTAAGGGTCGTGGCTGATGTAAATGTCCCACCGCCAATATTTTGACTTCCCTTTAATAGATTAAGCTGAGTCGTCACTTCTGTTAAATTAATACTGGCTAAAGGATTATTGCCTAAGATTGTGGCTACTCCCGCAACAAAAGTATCTCCAGCACTAACAATTGCATTGATGAGTGCAACTTTATTAAAGTCAATCGTGATATTCGTTGTAACCGAAGTATTCCCGTTAGCAGCAACATAGCCACGAAGCTCTTGCGGAATTGTCAAAACAGCATAACGAGGCCCTGAAAGAAGGGCGACATTAGCCAATGCACCTCCGGCAATTGTAAAATCAACATTTCGAGTTCCTGAACCACTAGCCCAGCGATTGCTTGTAGTTGTCCCACTATTATTGCTTGAAGTAATATTTTGCAAGAGATCAATATTTAAAGCAGCAGCTTTTGCAGTGATCTGATTTGATAACAAGCTATAAGCTGTTGGGATAATTACCGAAGTCATCAATAACGTCCCAGACATGGTCGCTGACAGTACTTTACGCTTGGTTATTACTTTACCTTTTTTACGTGGTGCCTTTTTTTTCTGCATTTCCATTTTTTCCAATCCTCCTAAATCATGTTGGCAATATCTTATGATGATCAGACACAAGAAATTGTTTGACAGCTTCCATAAAGTAATTTATTGTATACATTCTTTATACACCATTTCTTAATAAAAAAACATAAAAATACTCTAGTTTTTGCTTGACCATTGCTGACTTTAGCAAGCACTTGTGTCAAAATAAGAAAGTCCATAAATACCCTTTGTTTAGCTTTTCACAGCTTTCAACCACTAGTTTTTAACAACAAAAAAATCGCCAATGTTAGCGATTTCTCTTTTTATCAATATTTTTATTAGGGTTGTATTTTTATTCAGAACTAAAAATGATTTTGTAGTTTATTTATTTGCATTTTCTTCCAGTATTTTCATTCTTCGCAAAAGTTGATGTTCTCCAAATAAAATCAAGAGTAAAACCAGACTCCAACCTCCAATTAATCCTGCAGAATCGATTAGTGGTCGCCCTGTCCTTGAAATGAAAATTCGTGTCGGATGATCCTGAGCAACATAAACTGTAATTTTATCGCCTTCATCACCTAATCTTCTAAAATAAACATCCAAGGGACGTTTTTGATATTCTTTTCCGTCGTATTTATAGGATACTTCATGAATTGCTTTCACATCTGTACCATAAATAATTTTTCCAGAAACAGCTGTTTTTTCTAAACTTTTATTTGTCTGATGGATACCAAGTAAAAACAGAGCCCCGAAAAGCATTGCCACTGCAACAATAAACATGACAATTCGCAAAATCCGCTGAAATATACTAACTATTTTATTCATTTAACATCCTATATTTCTAATTTAATAACTTTCCTGAGTTTAATCCTCTTTTCATTTTAACATTTTTTATTGATAAAAGTCGATATGCTAATCAAGCTGCATTCTTAGCTTTTTATGAAATCATAAACAATTACTTGAAAAATACAAGAAAAATTAACGTTTTTTTGGTAAAATTGGCTTAGAAATAGTTATTAATTTTCTCATATTTTACTGACAGGCCTTTGTCAGCAAATTGAAAAATAAAAGGCTCCTAAATAAACAGTGAAAGCTGTTTTTATAATCTATAAAACGAAAGAGGCACATAATGTCCTTTGATGGTATTTTTTTACACCACATGACGGCTGAATTGCAACCGCTTGTTGGTGGACGTATTCAAAAAATTAATCAACCTTTTGACCAAGAACTTATTTTAACAATTCGGTCAGCTGGTAAATCTCATAAACTTCTACTTTCAGCTCACCCTGTATTTGGACGGGTCCAACTGACGAAAACTGATTTTCAAAATCCTCAAAACCCCAATAACTTTGTGATGATTTTACGGAAATATTTAGCGGGGGCTTTCCTTGAAAAAATCGAACAAGTTGAAAATGACCGCCAAATTATTTTTCACATTTCTACTAAAGATGAGATTGGTGACAGCCTAAAAATTGCTTTAATCGCTGAAATTATGGGGAAACACAGCAATATTATTTTGCTTGAAAAAACCTCACAAAAAATCATTGAATCAATCAAACATATTGGCTTTTCGCAAAATCAATATCGGACGATTTTGCCTGGCTCAACCTATATCGCACCACCTGCTTCTAATGCTACTGACCCCTTTAAAGCAACTGATGAAGAAATTTTTGATGCGTTACAAACTGAACAATTACAACAAAAATTCCAAGGGATTGGGCGCGATTCTAAAATCGCATTGACTGGTCTGTCAGTAAAAGAATTCAAAGAAAAATTACTGACAGTTAAGCCATCAATTTATCCTACTGATAATTTTTCTAGTATTCAACTTACTGATGATTTTGTAAGCTTCGATAGCTTATCTGAAATGCTGGATGTTTATTATGCTGACAAAGCTGAACGTGACCGTGTCAAACAAGTTGCTGCTTCTGTCATTAAAAAAATCCAAAATGAATTGAAGAAAAATCGTGATAAATTAAAGAAACAAGAACGAGAATTATTGGCTACTGACAATGCTGAAATTTTCCGTCAAAAAGGTGAGTTACTTAACACTTTCTTAAATCAAGTACCAAACGATAAAACAAGTGTGACCTTAGAAAATTACTATACAAACGAACCCTTAGACATCGCTTTAAACCCCGCACTAAGCCCCGCTCAAAATGCTCAACGCTATTTCCACCGTTATCAAAAATTGAAACAAGCTGTCAAATTTTTGGGAGAACAAATCGCCAAAACTAAAGAAACAATCCATTATTTAGAGTCCGTTGAGTCCAATCTTGAAAATGCTGATGTTCCTGAAATTGCTGATATTCGTGAAGAATTAATTCAAACTGGCTATATCAAACAAAAATATCGCAATAAGAAACAAAAAATGCTGCCGCCAGAAAAATATCAAGCTGAAGATGGAACAATTATTTTGGTTGGAAAAAATAATTTACAAAATGAACAAGTCAGTTTCAAACTTTCTCGTCGAGGCGATCTTTGGTTTCACGTTAAGGATATTCCAGGAAGTCATGTTTTGATTACTGGAAATTCAAATCCATCTGATGAAACAATTACTTTCGCCGGAGAATTAGCCGCCTATTTCAGCAAGGCCCGTTATTCAAATCTTGTTCAAGTAGACGTTTTGGATGTCAAAAAATTACACAAACCGACCGGAACAGCTCCAGGATTTGTGACCTATGATCGTGAAAAAACGATTCGTGTCACTCCTGATGAAGCTGTCATTAAATCACGTAAGATCAGTAAGTAAAGTTTACTGACGAAAATTAATTTTAAAAATTTGGAGAATCCATGTCTGAAATTATAAAATGTCCTGTTTGCAATCATTTACTTTCAAAAGAAGGAAATACTTTTAAATGTGAGAATAATCATACTTTTGATTTGGCTAAAGAAGGCTATCTTAACCTTCTTTTAAATGCCAAAAAAACTTCTGGCGACTCAAAAGAAATGATGGCAGCCAGACGTGATTTTCTCGCAAAAGGTTATTATGAAAAACTATCCGACCGAGTCAATCAACGCTTAAACAATTTATCTTCAACCAACCAAACCATTGTCGACATTGGTTGTGGGGAAGGTTACTATCTTTCACGTTTCCAAAAAGAAATGGCACCAGAATCCACTAAGCTTTATGGAATGGATATTTCTAAGCTCGGGATTCGGATGGCTGCTAAAAAAAACACAACGATTCAATGGTTAGTAGCCAATTTTGCCAATCTCCCTTTTACTGACAAGTCCGTCAGTACTGTTTTATCCATGTTCGCAGAATATTCTGTCCCAGAAATTGACCGAATTCTGACTGACGAAGGAAATATTATCATCGTCAGAGCCGCTAGCGACCACCTCATTGAATTAAAAAATATTATCTATCCTGAAATTCATGAAAAAGTTAAAGCCTCTTCTATTAAAACTTTCCCTGGCTTTTTAGTTGAGCAAGAAAATTATTCTTATCAAGTGACAATCCAATCCACAGAAGATTTATTAAGCTTACTACTGATGACCCCTCATTATTGGAAAATCAAACCAGAGGGAATTGAAAATCTCAAAAAGTTTGAAGCTTTAGAAGTAACAATCAGTATTGAAATTGATGTATTAAAGCGACAAAAATAACTTTTTTTAATCGAAAAATAATCAACTTTTTAGTAATCTTTTTCAAAATGCATTTTTAAGGAAAAGCCACGCGTTTATTGCTATGACGGGGCTTTCATATCTTAGACAAATTTGGTATAATTAAATTTGTAATTTTTACAATTTACATTATTATTATAATATTTTATAAGAAGGAGCCACTATGGCAAATGAAACTGTCATTCAAATGATTGATGTCACCAAACGTTTTGGTGATTTTGTCGCAAACGACAAGGTCAATCTTGAGTTGAAGAAAGGTGAGATTCATGCATTGCTCGGCGAAAATGGAGCCGGTAAGTCAACCTTGATGAACATCCTCTCAGGACTCCTCGAGCCTAGCGAAGGCGAAGTCCACGTCAAGGGAAAGCTCGAAAACATCGATTCCCCCTCTAAAGCAGCAAACCTCGGTATCGGAATGGTTCACCAACACTTCATGTTAGTTGACGCCTTCACAGTTACTGAAAATATCATCCTTGGTAATGAAGTAACCAAAGGAATCAATCTCGATTTAAAGACAGCGAAGAAAAAAATTCTTGAACTTTCTGAGCGTTATGGACTTTCTGTTGAACCAGATGCACTTATCCGTGATATTTCCGTCGGTCAACAGCAACGTGTTGAGATTTTAAAAACACTTTATCGCGGGGCAGATATCTTAATTTTTGATGAACCAACTGCCGTTTTGACTCCTGCTGAAATTACAGAATTGATGCAAATCATGAAAAACTTGATTAAAGAAGGTAAGTCAATCATTCTCATCACCCATAAGTTGGATGAAATTCGTGCCGTAGCTGACCGTATCACTGTAATTCGACGCGGAAAATCTATTGATACCGTTGAGCTTGGCGACAAAACCAATCAAGAGCTTGCAGAACTCATGGTCGGACGCTCTGTCTCATTCATTACTGAAAAAGCTGCTGCCCAACCTAAAGATGTCGTCTTAGAAATTAAAGACCTTAATATCAAAGAGAGTCGTGGCTCCCTTAAAGTTAAAGGCCTCTCTTTAGATGTCCGTGCCGGTGAAATCGTAGGAGTAGCCGGAATTGATGGTAATGGAGAGACAGAATTAGTAAAAGCAATCACTGGTTTAACAAAAGTGGATTCAGGTTCTATCAAACTTCACAATAAGGACATTACTAATCAACGCCCTCGAAAAATAACTGAGCAATCAGTTGGACACGTTCCAGAGGACAGACATCGTGACGGACTCGTTTTGGAAATGACAGTCGCTGAAAATATTGCCTTGCAAACCTACTACAAACCACCAATGAGCAAATATGGTTTTCTAGATTACAATAAAATCAACAGTCATGCTCGTGAACTTATGGAAGAATTTGACGTCCGTGGAGCTGGTGAATGGGTTTCTGCCTCATCTCTTTCTGGTGGTAATCAGCAAAAAGCAATTATTGCTCGTGAAATTGACCGTAACCCTGACTTACTTATCGTTTCCCAACCCACACGTGGTCTTGACGTTGGAGCGATTGAATATATTCATAAACGTTTAATCCAAGCTCGTGATGAAGGAAAAGCAGTCCTTGTTATTTCTTTTGAACTTGATGAAATTCTTAATGTCTCTGACCGAATCGCTGTAATTCACGATGGTCAAATTCAGGGAATTGTAAGTCCTGAAACAACCACAAAACAAGAACTCGGTATTTTAATGGTTGGAGGTAACATTAATGAATAATAAAACAAGAAAAGTCCTCGTTCCTCTCATTGCCATTGTTTTTGGTTTCCTGTTAGGTGCGATTATCATGCTAGCCTTTGGCTATAACCCGATTTGGGGTTACGAAGACCTTTTTATTTCTGCTTTAGGAAGTGCAAGATCCATTGGTGAAACCCTACAAACTATGGGACCTTTGATTTTGACTGCTTTATCCTTTGCAGTTGCCATGAAAGTCGGCCTCTTCAATATCGGGATGTCAGGTCAAGCATTAGCTGGTTGGATTAGTTCCATGTGGTTTGCTTTAAGTTTCCCAGATATCCCCCGCTTACTGATGATTCCTTTAGTTGTAATTATCGGAATGGTCTTTGGAGCATTTATGGGATTCATACCCGGTATTCTTCGAGCTCTACTTGGAACTTCAGAAGTTATCACAACAATTATGCTGAACTATATTATGTTGTTCTTCTCAACATTTATGATACACAGTATGTTCCAAAAAAACATTTTGATGGACAATACAACTGACCAAACAAAATTAATTAGTGCAAATGCTTCTTTTAGAACCAATTGGATGTCCTCATTAACAGATAATTCAACCTTGAATATCGGACTAATCATTGCATTAATTGCCCTTGCGATTATGGCCATTATCTTCACTAAGACAACTCTTGGATTTGAAATTAAAGCAGTTGGTTTAAATCCTGACGCTTCAGAATATGCTGGTATCTCAGCAAAACGTACTCTTATCTTATCTATGGTTGTCGCCGGAGCCCTCGCTGGACTTGGTGGTGTTGTTTATGGGTTTGGGTATATGCAAAACTTTGTCTCTCAATCGGCATCCCTTGATATCGGATTTAATGGGATGGCTGTCGCCCTTCTTGGCGGTAATAGTCCTATCGGTATTCTCTTTGCCGCTCTTCTTTTCTCTGTTCTTCAAACAGGTGCACCTGGTATGACAAACGATGGTATTCCACCAGAAATCGTTAAAGTTGTCACTGCTGCAATTATATTCTTCATCGCAGTGAAATTCATTATCGAAGTCATGCTACCAAAAGCTAAAGCAATCAAAGCTTCAGAAGTCACTAAGAAGAAAGGAGAAAAAGCATGAACGTCGTAAACACTTTACAGATTATTGTCGCTAATATGCTCATCTATTCAACACCTCTAATCTTTACAAGTATTGGTGGTGTCTTCTCCGAACGAGGCGGAATCGTCAATGTCAGTCTCGAAGGAATAATGACTATCGGGGCCTTTAGTTCCGTTGTCTTCAACTTAACTACTGCCGGGATGTTTGGAAGCATGACTCCTTGGCTCTCAATCCTCTTTGGAGCTTTAATCGGTGCGCTCTTCTCTTCTCTACACGCGGTTGCTACCGTCAACCTAAGAGCAGACCATATCGTATCTGGGACCGTACTTAACTTGATGGCTCCAGCACTTGGAGTATTCCTACTTCAAGTTTTCTACCAACAAGGTCAAATTAATATCAATGAACAAATTGGTTATTGGAATGTTCCTTTACTTTCTAATATTCCTGTCATTGGTAAAATCTTCTTTACTCAAACTTCACTCCCAGGTTTCCTTGCAATAGTTGTTGCAATTCTCGCTTGGTACGTCCTATTTAAAACTCGCTTTGGTCTTCGCCTTCGTTCTGTTGGTGAAAATCCTCAAGCAGCTGACACCCTTGGGATTAACGTTTATGCCTATCGTTGGGCAGGGGTACTTCTCTCTGGTGTTCTCGGAGGAGTTGGTGGAGCAATCTATGCTCAAGCAATTTCTGGTAACTTCTCAGTTTCAACTATTGCAGGACAAGGTTTCATTTCGCTTGCAGCCATGATTTTTGGTAAATGGAATCCAATTGGAGCAATGCTATCATCACTTCTCTTTGGACTCTTTACTTCACTGGCCGTTGTCGGTGGTCAAATCCCAGGAATCAAAGAAATTCCTTCTTCATTCCTACAAATGGCACCTTATGTCTTTACAATTATTGTCTTGGCACTCTTCCTTGGAAAAGCAATTGCGCCTAAAGCTGACGGGGTAAACTATATCAAATCGAAATAAATTTATAAAAATAAAAAAGTCTGTCGATGAACAGACTTTTTTATTATAGTTTAAAGCAAACTTTTAAATATAAAAAAAGAGTTAGTTGAAAATTTCTACTAACTCTTTTTTATTTTTAGTTTTTAACTGCAGAAGCAAATTCTTCTTTAGCAAAAGCCTCATCGATGATAGCTTTCAATTGAGCTCCAGAAGCTTCCATTTTTTGCATTTCAGCATCGTTCAATGGAATGTGAATTGGGTTAACAACACCTTCAGCACCAACTACAGCTGGTTGACCAAGGTAGCAGTCGCTTACGCCATATTGTCCATCTTGGAATACTGATACAGGAAGTACTGCATGTTCATCATCAAGAATTGCTTTAGTAATACGAGCAAGGGCTACAGCCACACCGTAGAATGTTGCACCTTTTTTAGCGATGATTGAGTAAGCTGCATCACGTACAGATTCAAACAATTCAACGATTTCTGCTTCGTTAAGGTAGTCATTTTCTTGGAACCATTGTTCCAATTTAACACCAGCAACGTTAGCGTGTGACCAAACAGCAAATTCTGAGTCACCATGTTCACCCATGATGTATGCGTGGATTGAACGAGCATCAACGTCAACTTTTTCAGCCAATGCTTGACGAAAACGTGCAGTATCAAGTGAAGTACCTGAACCTACAACACGGTTTTTAGGGAAACCAGAGAATTTCCAAGTTGCGTATGTCAAGATGTCAACTGGGTTAGCAGCAACGAGGAAGATTCCTTTGAATCCTGAAGCAACAATTTTAGTTACAACATCTTTAGTAATACGAAGATTTTTTTCAACAAGGTCAAGACGAGTTTCACCTGGTTTTTGTGGAGCACCAGAAGTCAAGACAACGAGGTCAGCGTCGCTTGCATCAGAGTAGTCTGCAGAGTAAATCTTTTTAGGTGATGTAAATGCCAAGGCATGAGAAAGGTCTTCTGCATCCCCTTGAGTTTTTTCTTTAAAAAGGTCAACAATACCTAATTCTTGTGCAATTCCTTGGTTAACAAGGGCAAAAGCGTATGATGAACCTACAGCACCGTCACCAACAAGGATAACTTTCTTACGTTGTTTATCAGCCATGATTTTCTTTAATTCCTTTCAAATTATAAACGAGCATTTTATAAAATATAATCTTTTCAACAATAGGGCCTGTCGATAGCGGCAGTCTGTATTGTTTTAAGATCATTAATTGACAAATTATTTAACAGTGCGGATACGCATTGTATTAGTGCGACCAGTACCAACTGGAACACCAGCAACGATGATGATATTGTCGCCAGCTTCAACCAAACCAGAAGCCAATGCAACTTTTTCAGCAACTTCAAACATGTCATCAGTAGATGCAGGTTTTTCAGTCATCATTGGGATAACACCCCAGTTGATCATCAATCCACGTTCAACTTTTTCGTCAAATGTGATAGCCAAGATATCAGCATCTGGACGGTGTTTAGAAATCAAACGAGCTGTGTTACCAGATTCAGTCAAAGCAACGATCAATTTAACATTCATAGCTTCTGCAGCATTTTTAACTGATGCAGCAACAACTTCTGTTACAGTTGATTTATCGTAACGTTCTGGGTGAAGACGTCCGTATTCTTTCAACATTGTTTGAGCGTTTTTGTTAACAGTAGCCATCGTACGAACTGATTCGCGTGGGTATTTACCATTAGCAGACTCACCTGAAAGCATTGTAGCATCAGTTCCGTCAATAACAGCGTTAAATACGTCTGAAATTTCTGAACGTGTAGCACGTGGGTTGTAAGTCATTGATTCAAGCATGTTTGTTGCAGTTACAACAATTTTACCTGCTTTGTTAA
The DNA here is from genome assembly GCF_001591705.1 of Lactococcus cremoris subsp. cremoris NBRC 100676. Taxonomy (GTDB): domain Bacteria; phylum Bacillota; class Bacilli; order Lactobacillales; family Streptococcaceae; genus Lactococcus; species Lactococcus cremoris. The sequence continues at coordinate 12,167 of NZ_BCVK01000033.1, forward strand.
CTTTGCTGATAATCAATTTTTGGTAAACTGGAACCATTTCAAATGGAACTTCGATACCCATGTCACCACGTGCAATCATGATACCATCAGCTGCTTCGATGATTTCATCAAGGTTTTCAATCCCTTGTTGGTTTTCAATTTTAGCCAAGAGTTGTACGTGTGGATTACCAGTTTCTTCACAAATACGACGTACTTCTTTAACGTCATTTGCAGTACGTACGAATGAGATAGCGATAAAGTTAATTCCACCAGGTTGTGAAAGACCGAAACGGATATCTGCATCGTCACGTTCAGCAAGGGCTGGGAAAGGAATTTTAGTGTTAGGAATGTTAACACCTTTTTGTTTACCGATAACACCATCATTTTGTGCTTCAACTTCGAATTCACGAGTTGCTGCATCTTTACCAGTCAATGACAAACCAAGTTTACCATCATCAATCAAGATAGTTTGACCGATTTCAACATCATCAAAGATGTCAAGTCCGCCAGCTACGTTCAAGGCAATCAATTCAGGAGTTGATTTAAGACCTTGTTTAGTTGCAACACGGAATTTATCTCCAGTAACAACGCTGATTGAATCAGCACCGTCAGTGAAGAGTTCTGTACGCATTTCAGGACCTTTAGTATCAAGCAAGAAACCTACTTTGTGACCAGCGATTTCTTCAGCGCGGTGAACAGTTGCCATACGAGCACCTTGTTCAGGATGGTCACCGTGTGAGAAGTTGAAACGGAAGACATTAGCGCCTTCCTCAATCAAAGCTGCAATGTTTTTTGCTGATGCTTCGACGTCAAGAGATTCTCCCCAATAGCCGCTTTCACCAAATTTTTTGCCACCACGAATTTCGACAGCTGGTCCAAGAGTTGAGACGATTTTTACACGTTTATTCATTTTGTGTTTTTCTCCTATAATGATTAATTATATATCTCTGCCCTAATTATGCGTTTAACACTTAACTAGAAACAGATTTGCAGTAACTTAGTTAAGGTTAAGATTGTTGAGTGCTGAGTTAAGACGGTAAAGTTCAAGACCTGCTTTATGCGGGTTGTTTACTTTGATGCCACCTTCAGTAGTCAAACTAAAGAGTGCTCCTTCTTCAGCAGTTCCGAGAATTGGACTTTCTACAATTTCTTCATTACGGATACCAACGGCTACGCCACCGATTCCATCACGAAGCAATTCAACGGCACGAGCTCCCATACGTGAAGCAAGAACACGGTCACGAGCTGTTGGTGAACCACCACGTTGGATGTGTCCAAGAACAGAAACACGAAGGTCTCCTTTATAACCAGCTTCTTTAAGTTTTGTAGCAAATTCTTCACCAGTCATAACGCCTTCAGCAAGAACGATGATGTGGTGATTTTTACCTTTTTCGTAGCCTTTGTTAATGTTGTTAACTACGTTTTCAAACTTAAATTCTTTTTCTGGAATACAAATATCATCTGCACCAGCAGCGATACCAGCATTCAAAGCGATATCTCCAGCATTACGTCCCATTACTTCTACAACGAAAGTACGGTTATGTGATGATGAAGTATCACGGATTTTATCCAAGGCATCTACGACTGTCGAAACAGCTGTATCAAAACCAATTGTAAAATCAGTTCCTACGATATCGTTATCGATTGTGCCTGGAAGTCCAACAGCTGGGAAACCATGTTCTGTAAGACGCATAGCTCCATGGTAAGATCCGTCACCACCGATTACAACGACACCTTCGATACCGAATTTTTTAAGTTGCTCAATCCCAGCAAGTTGTCCTTCTACTTGAGCAAATTCTGGGTAACGTGCTGAGTACAAGAATGTACCACCACGACCGATTTTATCACCAACTGAAGCTGACGTAAGCGGGAAAATGTCTCCCGCAACCATGCCCGCATATCCGTGATTGATACCGTAAACTTCGATACCTTCAGAAATTGCTTTGCGAACAACTGCACGAATAGCCGCATTCATCCCTGGGGCATCACCACCAGAAGTCAAAACTGCAATGCGTTTCATTTAAATCTGTCCTCCGAAATTGAGATACACAGCAAAAATACGTAAACGTTATTAATATTTTTACCATGTTCATTTGTTGTCTAGTTCATTATATCACGTATTTATAAAAAAATCTCTTTACAAACTGTATGAAACGTTTTCATTATTTCTTTTTTTCTAAGCCTTATTTTGCAAGGGTTTTCTAGCATTTTCAAATAATTTTTTTAGACTTCATTTGCTTCTTATTCTTCTATAATATGACACAATATTAGCCATTCTATTCTTTTATATTTTAACAAAAAAGTAAAGAATCTTTTACTTTTTTGTTTATTTTTCTAATTATTCATTTTGAAAATTGAAATTATTTTCATAAAAAAAATGAATTCCTTTCGAAATTCATTTTCAAGATTAAGCTTCGTAACGTTTTTCACCATCAAGATAAGTCGCAACTAAATCATATTCATTGTCTAATACGATGAAATCGGCTGCAAGTCCTGGTTTGATTTGTCCACAAACATCATCAATATTTACTGATTTTGCTGGCGTTAACGAAGCCATCATAACTGCTTCTGCTGGTGTAGCAATCCCCCAGTCAATCACATTTTTAACGGCTGTTTTAAGTGTTAAAATTGAAGCGGCTGGGCGACCTGTTGGAAGCCAAGCAGCGCCATCGCGCACTTCTACTTCGTATTCTCCAAGCATATAAGGACCATCAGGAAGTCCTGCGGCACGCATTGAGTCTGTAATCAAAACAACATGGTCAGCGCCTCTCATTTTCACAACAATTTCAGCGGCTTCTGGACGAACATGGTGACCATCACAAATTAATTCAGCGTAAGTATTTGGAGTATTTAAAATTGCTCCAACCATCCCTGGTTCTTGGTGAGTCATTCCTGACATCCCATTGAATGTGTGAACCCATACAGATGCTCCAGCTTGAACACCGGCAACTGCTTGCTTGTATGTCGCGTTTGAATGACCTAAGGCAATGACAACCCCTGATTCAGTCGCTTTACGAATAAAGTCTTCTGAACCTTCGCGTTCTGGTGCAAGACCAATTTTCTTAAGCATTCCATGTGCAGCTTCTTGCCAATCTTCAAGCTCCCACATTTTAGCATCACGCATGTATTTAGGATTTTGAGCCCCTTTCTTTTCTTCTGTAAAGAAAGGACCTTCAAAGAAAATACCACGTACTTTAGCTCCGCGTGCTTCTTGGTAGTGTTCTCCTACAACTGTACAGACCGCTTTCAAGCCTTCATGGTCATCTGTTAAAGGACTTGGCAAAAATGAAGTAACTCCTGCTGACAATAATCCTTCTGACATTGTCCCCATGATTCCTTCTACTTCAGCATCTTGGGCATCTGCACCACCGAAACCATGAATATGTGTTTCAACTAATCCTGGGGCAATAGATTGTCCTGAATAATCTAAGATTTCAGCTCCTGCTGGTGCTTCTTCTGTCCACTCTCCAAATTTTCCATCAGTAATTTCTAAGAAACCACCTTTTTTTGTTTCATAAGCGTAGAAAAATTGATCTGCTTTAATATAGTAAGTCATAAATATCTCCTCTTCTTTTTCTTTAATTTTAGCACCCTTTATCTTTTTTGTCAATAAACAGTATATACCAATTATCAGAATAAAAAAATTACTGACAGCTTCGTCAGAGCTTATCTATCACACGTTGGCGGATAAGAATGCTGGTCAATTTCTGTCAGTAATTTTAAAATTTAATTTAATTGTTTATTATTTGATAATTGTAACAATTTTTCTTTAATTTCTTCTTCCATCTTAGAAAGTTCAACTTCACCTTGTTGACGTTTTTGACGTCCTTCGGCTTGAATACGCATGGTTTCTTGGATAGTATCCACTAGGTTTTGTTGAGTTAATTTCAACGTTTCAATATCAACTAAGCCACGTTCATTTTCTGTTGCGGCTTCAATTGTTGAAGCTTTAAGCATTTCTGAATTCTTACGCAACAAATCATTGGTTGTTTCAGAAACAATCCGTTGGCTAGTCAATGCATCTTTTTGTTTCAACAAAGTCAAAGCAATCGCCACTTGGTTCTTCCAAAGAGGAATCGCAGTATTTATGGAAGTTTGAATTTTTTCAGCCAATTCTTGGTTGGTATTTTGAATCAAACGGATTTGTGGGGCTTGTTGGATGGTCAGCTGACGAGCAAGCCGTAAATCATGGGCTCGTTTTTCTAAACGATTTTTATATGATTCTAAATCATTCACTTTTTGAACAATTAAGGCATTGTCAGTAGATTCTTGCGCTTCCTTGCGTGCTTGAGGTAATATTTCATTGTCCAATTCTTGAACTTTTAATTCGGCCCCTGCAATATAAACATTTAAGGCTTTGAAATAATTCAGGTTTTCATCATAGAGTTTGTCAAGCATTTCATTATCTTGCAAAAGCCCTTGTTGTTCATTATTTAATTTGGCCGAAATTTTGTCAATTCCAGCTCCGATTTTTTGATATTTTTGAGTCACTTCAAAAATCGAGCGTTTAACTTTACCAAACATTTTGGTAAAAATCCATTTGTTTTCAGCAACCAATTCGTTGGGATTAGCTTGTTGCAAATTGAACATCAAGTCTGTTAGTGATGAGCCGACTTCACCTAAATCTTGGGCTTGAACTTTATTTAAGACACTTTGTGAAAATGCTGAAATTTTATCTTGAGCACTCGCTCCATAATTAATGACAGATTGGGCACTTGATTCATCCAATTGTTTAGATAATTCTTTTGCTTTTTCTAATTCGTCAGTAGAAAGGACTTCTACAGCTGCCAATGAGGCATTTTGATGCATTTTTACAATTTCTGATTTTTGTTGCTCATCTAATTGGTCTGCTTCTTTGATGACTTTATCATTCGTCATCAAATCATCTAAAATTGGGTTGTCCATATCTTTATTTTCCTTTACTAGTCTTCGATTACTTACTTTATATTATAAATGATTCCTGCCAAAATTGACAGGAATATTCGACTTTTATTGACAGAATCGTCAGTTTTTACTGACAAAAATCATTTAATCTTGTCAGTAAATTTATTTGTCAAAATCAACTTGATGTTTAATGACATTCACATCATCCATCAGTATTTCGTGGTAATTTTTAGAAATCGAATTAGACAATGTTTTTATCAATAATAGAGTCTCATCTAAATCACGATTAATATCTTCGGTTCTTACTGATTGTTTCTTCATCTCGATAAATTTCTCTGACAATTTGACCATATTTGGCAAGTCTTTATAAAGAAACTCATTTTGTTTAGTAAGTTCTTGTGGATTTTGAACAATATATTTGAAAGTATGCTTACTAGCGTCTAAGCCACCTGTTACTGATTCAACAACTTGTAAGTCATCTTCTTTTTTCAACAATTTTTCCCAAGTTTTGATGTTTTCTTTGGCTTCAGATAAATTTTCACGAAATATTTTGATGTCTGTATCAGAAAGTCCTGCTTCGTGGTAACGTTCAATATTTTCTTTTTTACTCATTCCTTTGTCCTGATACCTTTCTTCTTTTTCAGTCGAATTTTTGCGCATAAAACTGATACCTATAATCATTTTTATTATTAAGAAAAAGAGAACTAAACCAAAAATCACATTCACGATTCCTAGATGACCATAACCAAACATCATCCCATGATGATTCATAAATAAACTGACTGGCATATTTTTTCCTCCCGCTTGTGTCCTGTTTTCACAAGTTTCTAATTTTTAAATTTCAATTTTAAGAATAACCTTTCGGATATATCTCTATTTTATCATAATATTTAAACCCTAAATCATACTTAGGGCTGATTTTTATTCTTACTTATGTTAAAATGTAAAGGAAACCAAACGAAAGAAAGGATCATTTCTATGAATCCACAAAAAATTGCAGTTTTAGGTCCAGGCTCATGGGGAACTGCTCTTTCACAAGTTCTTAATGATAATGGTCATGAAGTTCGTATCTGGGGAAACAACCTGGAACAAATGGCCGAGATTAATGAAAAACATACGAACACACGCTACTTTAAAGATGTTGTCTTAGATGAAAAAATAAAGGCATATAGTCGTTTAGATTTAGCTTTGGAAAATGTTGATGCCATTCTATTTGTTGTGCCAACGAAAGTTACACGATTGGTTGCAAAACAAGTTGCCCAAGTCCTTAAACATAAAGTTCATATCCTACATGCTTCAAAAGGGCTTGAACAAGGGACACATGACCGAATTTCGACAATTCTTGAAGAAGAAATTCCAGCTCAACTTCGCGGTGAAATCGTTGTCGTTTCTGGTCCTTCTCATGCTGAGGAAACGATTGTTCGTGACATCACTTTGATTTCTGCAGCTTCTAACGATCATGATGAAGCAAAATATGCTCAATCCATTTTTAGTAATGACTATTTCCGTCTTTATACTAATACTGATGTGATTGGAGTTGAGACAGCTGGTGCTCTTAAAAACATTATCGCGGTTGGAGCAGGGGCATTACACGGTCTTGGTTTTGGTGACAATGCTAAAGCAGCAATTATTACTCGTGGTCTTGCTGAGATTACTCGATTAGGCGTTGCCATGGGAGCTGAACCTTTAACTTACAGTGGTCTTTCCGGAGTCGGCGACCTTATTGTAACAGGGACGTCCATTCATTCACGAAATTGGAGGGCAGGTGATGCTCTTGGTCGCGGTGAAAAAATAGCAGATATCGAAAAGAATATGGGAATGGTTATTGAAGGAGTTTCAACGACTAAAGCAGCTTATGAGCTTGCTCAACGACTTGAAATTGACATGCCTATCACTGAAACAATTTACAAAGTTCTTTATGAAAATCTTGATGCAAAATCTGGAATTCTTGATATCATGCGCCGCGAAACTCGTGCTGAAAATGAATTCATTAATATTAATAAATAAAAAAATTCGATTTTACTAATTAAATAAAGGAGTTATTTATCATGAAACAAACTACTATACCTAACAAAGCCAGAAAAGTTCGTAAAGCTGTTATTCCTGCTGCTGGTCTTGGAACTCGCTTTTTACCAGCAACTAAAGCCATTGCCAAAGAAATGTTGCCAATTGTTGATAAACCTACTATCCAATTCATCGTTGAAGAAGCTTTGAAATCTGGAATCGAAGACATTTTGATTATAACTGGTAAAGCAAAACGTCCAATTGAAGACCATTTTGACTCAAATATTGAGCTTGAACAAAATTTGCTTGAAAAAGGAAAAACAGAATTACTTAAACTTGTAGAAGAAACAACAGATATCAATCTTCATTTTATCCGCCAATCTCATCCAAAAGGTTTGGGACACGCTGTTCTTCAAGCCAAAGCTTTTGTTAGCAACGAACCTTTTGTAGTTATGCTTGGTGATGATTTGATGAATATCACAGGCAATGAAACTCCTTTGACTAAAGACTTGATTAATGATTATGAAAAAACTCATGCTTCAACAATCGCTGTAATGAAAGTGCCTCATGAAGATGTTGACAAATACGGAGTAATCGACCCAAATGGTGAAGTTTCTAAAGGTCTTTACAATGTTGAACGTTTTGTTGAAAAACCAAAAGTTGAGGAAGCTCCTTCAGACCTTGCAATTATCGGTCGTTACCTCTTGACTCCAGAAATTTTTGATGTTTTAGAAACACAAGTACCTGGTGCTGGAAATGAAATTCAATTAACTGATGCGATTGAACGTTTGAATAAAACACAACGTGTCTTTGCTCATGAATTTACTGGAAAACGTTATGATGTTGGTGATAAACTTGGTTTTGTGGAAACAACAATCGAGTATGGTTTAGAACACCCACAAATCGGTGACAATTTGAGAAATTATATCATCGAAAAAGCTAAAGAACTTTCTAAAGATGAACCAAAACAAAATACAAAAAAATAAGAAAGAGCCTATTGGCTTTTTCTTTTTGATTTCGTGAATTTTTTCATTAATTCTGCTATAATTAATCTTAATGAACTTCTTTAAAAACACGATAATTTTTTTAAAAACAATAAAAACGAAACCGCTTGATTTTGTTATCATTTTCGTGTTATTTCTTGCTTCCTTTTCAACAATATTCCTTTTTGCTACTGGTTCTACTGGAGCCAAAGCCGAGCTTCGGATTAGCGGGAAAGTCATAAAAACATTTGATTTGAAAAAAAATCAAACTTGGACTTACCGTGATAAAGATGGCGACTATAACAAAATAGAGGTGAAAAACGGCGAAATTGCTGTTGTTGAAGCGAATTGTAAAGACCAAATTGATGTCCAACGAGGCTTTATTTCTAAAACAGGGGAAACAATCGTTTGTTTACCTCACAATTTAGTGATTGAAGTGATGAGTGGTCAAAAAGACGAACAGGTAGATTATAAGGTATGAATATCAAAGAATACGTTTATGTTTCCTTATTAACTGCTGCTGCAGTAGTCATGGGAATTATTGAAAGCACACTGCCGCCTTTTTTTGCTTTTGCTCCTGGAGCTAAGGTAGGATTGGCCAATTTAGTCATGATTATTGCTGTCTTCACTTTGAAATGGCAACAGGTTTGGGTCATGCAAATTCTTCGTCTTTTAATTACAGCACTTTTTACTGGATTTTCTGTCTTTCTCTATTCTTTTGCTGGCGGTATTTTATCTTTATTAGCCATGTACTTAATGAAGCAATTTGGACCAAAGCTAGTCTCACTGATTGGTATTTCAACCGTTGGTGGATTTTTCCATAATTTTGGACAGTTAGCTATGGCTTCACTTTTAGCGAAAACAACTTCTGTCATGCTATATTTGCCATGGCTTGCCTTTTTTGGAATACTAGCTGGTTTTGCGATTGGTATTGCCGAGAATCAATTAATTTCACGGGTTAAACCCATACAGGAACTATTTATCAAAGAGAGTAAACAATGGACTTAAAAAATAACTTTTGGAAAGACTATCCAGCACTTGAGAAGGAATTAGCTCAAGTGCATCAATTAATGAAAAGCCATGTTACCATCAAAAATTCTGATGTCAAATCGGCTATTTTTGATATTTTTGACGCAGGTGGGAAAATGTTACGCCCTGCTTATCTGCTTCTATTTTCAGGATTCACTGACCTTTCGGAGAGCGAGCGATTGGCTCTTGCTGCTTCTGTCGAAATGATGCACACGGCAACTTTAGTACATGATGATGTGATTGATCATGCTGATACCCGACGTGGAGTTGCCACCTTGTCAGCAAAATATGGGCCTGAAATTGCTGTTTATGCCGGAGACTATCTCTTTATTGCTGTCATTCGTTTAATGTCTGAACACTCATTAGAATTGTCAAATTTAACTAAAAACATTGGGTCAATTGAGCGTTTGTTAGGTGGCGAATTGGGTCAACTTAATCATCATTTTAATCTTCAACAAACTTTGGATGATTATATTGAAAACATTTCAGGAAAAACGGGAGAACTTTTTGCACTATCTGCTTCTGTTGCTCCTTTGATTTCCAATAATAATGCTCTGACAAAACGAGCCTACAAAATCGGGATGAATATTGGAATTTCTTTCCAAATCATGGACGATTATTTGGACTATGCTTCAACGGCTCAAACCCTTGGTAAACCAGTCCTTGAAGACATCAAACAAGGCATCTATTCGGCTCCTGTCCTCTTTGCTTTGCAGGAAAATAACGCTTTAGTTTCTGACTTAATTAAAAATGAAAAATTCGATGAAGTTTATGATTTTATCAAAACTTCTGATGCCCTTGAAAAAACCAAAGCACTTGCGAAATCTTACACCCTTTCAGCATTAAATTTAATTGATAAATTACCAAAAGGTAAAAATCGTGAGCTGATTGCTGAAATTACTAGAAAACTTTTGGAGCGAACTTTATGACCCCTGATGAATTTTTGTCAGCACTGACAGAATTTGATATTCAACTCTCTGATAAACAAATCAAACAGTTTGAACGCTACTTTGAACTTTTGGTTGAATGGAATGAAAAAATTAATCTGACAGCAATTACCGAAAAAAACGAAGTCTATTTAAAACATTTTTATGACTCGGTTGCGCCAATTTTGTATGGATTAATTACTGACCAGCCCGTCAGCATTTTAGATATTGGGGCTGGAGCTGGTTTTCCTAGCTTACCAATGAAGATTATTTTTCCTGAACTAGAGGTAACAATCATTGACTCTTTAAACAAACGAATTAATTTTTTGAGTCTACTTACAGAGGAATTAGGCCTTGAAAATGTTACCTTGCTTCACGGACGAGCTGAAGATTTTGGACAAGATTCTAATTATCGCGCAACGTTTGATTTTGTGACTGCCCGTGCAGTTGCTAGACTCTCCGTCCTATCAGAATTTACAATTCCTTTTCTCAAGAAAAATGGTAATTTATTGTCATTAAAAGCAGCTCAATTTGAAGAAGAATTAACAGATGCTAAAAAAGCCATTGCAATTCTGGGTGGAAAATTCATCAAGGAAATCGCTTATGAATTGCCTAATGGCGATGAACGCCACATTGCCGTCATTGAAAAGAAAAAAGAAACACCAAAGAAATATCCACGTAAAGCAGGCACTCCTGCTAAAAGTCCAATAAAATAAAAAATCGGCTAATCATTGCCGATTTTTTTGGTCAAGTTGCTAATAAGCACTGAGATTGAAACAATGGCCGTAAAGCTATTCATAATCATTGCTGGTGCAGTAAGCGATAAGGTAATGAAGACTGAAAGTAAAATAAAGGTAAGATGTATCGTCCGATAACGAAACCAAAAATGAGCAATTTTTGACTGGTATTTCGATTTTTTCTTGTTTTGAACTCGATGCCAAGAATGGATCGCAAGTACCGTCAGCAAATCTAACAAGAGCATATAAGCAAAAGCCATACCAAAAGCGACTGCAATTGAACTAAAATTGATTTCTGTTAAAACTTTATAAAGTGTAATTGTTTTACTATCATGGACTAATAGCGCATTTTCAACCTCAGTATAAATGACCGTGAAGATATATCCAAGGACAAGTGCAGTACAAATTCCAATTAAAACAATGAAAAAATGCGAAATTCTTTTCATATTATTGATTCCATTCTTCCTTTATCGCATGATAAGCTGAAACAGGGTCTTTTGCTTGTGTAATTGGTCGACCAACAACAATGTAATCTGAACCAATTGTTCTTGCTTCTTTTGGTGTCATTACTCGTTTTTGGTCGCCTTTACTTGCTCCTTCTGGACGAATTCCCGGTGTTAAACAAATGAATTCTTTTGATGTTGCCGCTTTAATTTTTTCAACTTCATGAGCGGAGCAAACGACACCATCAAGTCCGGCTTGGGCTGTTTTTTGTGCGTAGTTAATGACAGATTCTTCAAGACTGGTCATAATTTTTTGGTCATTTTGCATAATTTCCTCAGAAGTCGAGGTTAATTGCGTAACGGCAATTAGTTTTGGTCTTTGACGTCCAGTTGGAGTCCCTGCTTCTAAACCGCGTTTAGCTGCAACCATCATCTCAACCCCGCCAGCAGCGTGAACATTGACCATATCAACTCCCAAACGGGCTAAAACACGCATGGATGATTCAACTGTATTTGGAATATCATGAAGTTTTAAATCAAGGAAAACGCTATGACCGAGCGATTTCACATAATATACTACTTGTGGGCCGGCGGTATAAAAAAGTTCCATACCAAGTTTGATGTAGAGTTTTTCAGACGGGTCAAATTTTTCAAGGAAATCTTTCACATCTGAGAATTCTGGGAAATCTAGGGCAATAACAGGTCTATTTTCTTGCATTTTTTCTTCTTTCTTTTCTTAATATTTATTGACAGAACTGCCAGATTTACTGACGGTTCTTTTATTTAATGATAAAATGCTCAATTTTTAATCGATGACGCTTGATAGAATCATCAGGTCCGTAGAGAATTATTTTCTGCCTTCTTTTACTTCTTGAATCAAGCTTTCTAAACTTTCAATCCCGTACTGGTCCATAAGCTCTGGTAATTTATCAATAATTTTGGGACAAACAAATGGGTCAGCAAAATTCGCAGTACCCACCGCAACAGCTGACGCTCCAGCCATATACATTTCTAAAACATCTTGAGCGTTGGCCACACCGCCCATTCCAATGATTGGAATATCAACGACCTGCTCCACTTGATGAATAAGTTTGAGTGCAACTGGTTTGATGGCTGGCCCTGATAAGCCTCCTGTGATATTGGCTAAAATCGGCTGACGAGTTTTCAAATCAAAACGTACGCCCATGAGTGTATTAATCATGGTTAGACCATCAGCACCCGCTGCCTCTACTGCTTTTGCAATCGGAACAATATCAGTCACATTAGGTGAAAGTTTCACATACAAAGGCACCTTACTTACCGCTTTACAAGCTTTAACTAGATCCGCCGCAACTTCTGGGTCAATTCCAAAGGCTTGCCCACCATGCTTGACATTTGGACATGAAATATTTAATTCGATGGCTTTAACATTTGCTGCATCACCAATTTTGGCACATACAGCCACATAATCAGCTTCTTCAGAACCTGCTACATTGGCAATAATTGGTAACTCTGGAAAATTTTCGTTGAGCCAAGGAAGTTTTTCTGACATTATGACTTCTAATCCCGGATTTTGCAGCCCAATGGCATTAAGCATGCCACTCGCTGTTTCAGCCACACGTGGTGTTGGATTTCCAAAACGAGGATGAAGAGTCGTCGCCTTAACCATGATTGAACCCAATTTGTTCAAATCATAATATTTCGCATATTCTTCGCCAAAACCAAAACAACCTGATGCTGGGATAATTGGATTTTTAAAGTCAAGTCCAGGTAATTTTACTGACAGACGATTGTTTTCAGTCATTATTTCTCTCCTAATTTAATATGAGAATCATCAACTGTGCTGACAATTCTTTTATCCACCGATAAAATGCTCATATTAATTGCATTTTACTGACAGAATCATCAGTTGCACTAACAATTCTTTTATCCGCAACTAAAATACTCCCTATTCGGTCGCATTTTACTGACAGAGCTGGCAGATTCTCTGTCAGTTCGTTTAATTGCTGATATCCTATTGATAGAACATTTCAATTACAATGAAAGCTGTTTCCCTAAAAAGACCGGTCCATCTTCGCAGACCTTGAGGGCATGGCTTTCATCTTCTTTATCATGTTCGACGCAGGCATAACAGGCGCCAATCCCACAAGCCATTCGACTTTCCATTGAAATATAAAGGCGCTCTAGTTGGTCATATTTTTTGGCAACTGCTTTAAGCATGGCTGGCGCACCACAAGTATAAAGGGCATCCGCCTCGAAATCAATTTCATTCATTAACATACCCACATGTCCTTTTGTACCATAAGAGCCATCATCGGTAGCAATTTTCAGTGTCACATTTTTCAAATTAAAAAATTCATTTTCTAAAATTTTGACATTCTCGGAAGCAAATCCAAGTAATATGGTCATTTGACAACCGGTTTTCTCTAGTTGTTTTGCCAGTTCATAAAGAGGGGGAACCCCAATTCCACCACCGATAATCAAAATTTTATCAGTCGAAGTCACCTCCGCTACGGGAAAACCATTTCCCAAAGGACCCATGATATCCACTTTTGCACCAGGTTCCAATTTTGAAAGTTCATAGGTTCCAGTCGTTTCATCTCCAATCCGATAAAGAATCGTACAAGTTTTTGCCCTTTTATCCCAACTCGAAATTGAAATTGGTCGACGTAATAACATGGCTCCATTAGAAACAGCCAGATGGAGAAATTGTCCGGGCAAATCCATTTCATCTACTAACGTTCCTTTAAGCACCATCTCAAAAATATTGTAGGCGACCTCACGTTGGCTGACAACAGTCATCATCTCTTGTAATTGGGACATTATTTCTCCATTCTTTTATTTACCGATAAAATGCTATAAATTATATAATAAAAAAACACACTTGTAAGAGAACTTACAAGTGTACTAAAAAATTGGTCATTTACTGACAGACAAATACGCTAAAAAAGAAGTTCATCCTTAGTTTGTCAGTAATCCAAGATAAATTTTCCGTATCCTTGCAAGCCTCTCTGGACTTAGTTAAAGGTTTTAAAATATTATAACGAAAAAAGTGTCATTCGTCAAAGATTTTTTTAATGATTTGCGTTTATTTTTTTCAAATTTGGGAAACTTACAATCAAACTGACAATAATTAAGATGAAAAATAAAGCTAAAATAATTGAAGTTCCTTGGCTTGTTCCAGTTTTGAAACCATTAAGACCTTGGAAGAGTGAAAGGGTTGTTGCAACTACTGCTGTTGCGACCGCTCCGATAAATTGTTGTAAAGTATTGACCAAAGCATTTCCATCAGAAAGCTCCTCCGTTGACAAGGTACCCAAACTGCAAGTCATCAAATTACTATAAGAAATTCCCAAACCTAACATCAAAACAATGTGCGCAATCAAAAGGAGAGCGAGACTCTTGGTCGGTAAAAATACAAAAAGCAAAACGAGCCCCAAAGCCGCTAAAACTAAACCTGTCGTAATCGGCTTTCTTGCCCCAATTTGGTCTAAGATTTTACCAGAAATCGGAGCCAAAACAGCCCCTATCAAAGCTCCAGGAAACATAAATATTCCGGCAACAGATGAACTAAATCCTGCTGATACTTGAAGAAAACTTGGCAAAATAAATGATAAACCTAATAATAAAGCTTGATAAACTAAAAGACTAAAAATTAAGGCTACGAAGCGACGATTTTTCATGATTCCCAAATCAATTAACGTTTCTTTACGATTGAAACGAACAAACATGACTGCTCCAATCATTTCGATGACGAACAAAAGTGCGAAAGTAAGCAAATGTTCTGCACTCAAAGCCGAAATAAAGGCAAAGAACATAATTGACAAGGCAATAACTTGACGAAAGGCCAATTTTTTTGGTGTTTTTGCAATTTCTCTTGGAAGGGCAGCTAAACCAAGAAATAAGGAAATGATAACTAAAGGAAGTAAAAAGATGTAGATATAGCGCCAATCAAGCGCATGAGCAATAATTCCCCCATAAGTTGGGCCAATAGCTGGCGCAATAGAGGTTGTTAGAGTTCCAATTCCCATCATCATTCCTCTTTTATGAAGAGGTGCCTTAGTTAATATAAGATGGAACATCAGAGGTAAACCAATCCCTGTCCCAATCCCTTGTAAAAGGCGGCCAAACAAAAGCATAGCAAAATTCGCTGAGAAACAGTTGGTTAAGACTCCAACTAAAAAGAAAAGGTTGGCAATCAAGAAAAGCTTTCTTGCCGAAAAGCGCTCATTAAAATAAGAAGAGAGAGGAATCGTAATCGCAATCACAAGAAGATAAATCGTCGTTACCCATTGTATTTTTGATGTAGAAAGTCCAAACTCATGAATGAGCGTTGGGAAAGTCACATTCATCGCGGTTTCAATCAGAACACCAGAAAACGACAAAATACCTGTAGCAATCACTGCCCCTAATAAGTGGAAATGGTTGTTTTTATTCATGCAATAAAATCTCCTAAAACTAAACAAAAAGAGACGAAATTATTATTCTAGAATAATAATTTCGCCTCTGTATAATTCAACATAATTTATGTTATCTGTACGAAAGTTATAACTTGTCTATTATATCTATAAATCTCATAAAATGCAAGTCTTAACTTTTTCGAGGACAAATTATAAATTATATAAAAATAATTTTTCAATTTTTATGCATTAATACTGTTTCAAACGCATATTTATCGTAGCGATGAACATTCATGGAAGCCTCAAAAGTCCTGCCATCAGACAAATATCCAACTTGTGATACTAGAACAACTGGGTCCCCAGATTTTCCACCCAATTCTACTAATCCTTCGTCAGTTCCTTTTCGTGCTTCAATTCTGCGATGAGCGCTCCCAATAGTCAAACCAAGTTCATCTTCAATATATTCATAAATCGAACCAGAACAAATTTCAAAAGTTAAATTTTTAATTAAATCGACTGGCATATAAGTACTCTCAATGACATAAGGGTCTCCATCAATCAAACGGGTCCGAACGACATGATATAAATCACTTATCTCACTTAATCCCAGTCTTTCCATAATTTCGGGTTCAGATTTTACCACTTCAAATACCAAAACCCGACTTTCAACAACCTTATCTGCAAAAAAAGCACTGGAACCTTGAAATTGGTTGACTACTTTTAATTTTTTAATATCCTCTGTGCTCAGCCCTTTAACAAAAGTTCCGCTCCCTCTCCTTTTGATGATCAATCCCTCATTAACAAGTTCATCCATTGCTTTTTTTACCGTTAGTTTTGAAGCATTGTATTTCAAGATCATTTCCGATTCTTTAGGGAGCAAAGTTCCAGGTTTATATTTTCCTGAAATGATTTTATTTCTTACATCATTTCGAATTTTGGCATATTTATTCAAGTAATTCTCCTTTCAAAATCTTCTATTTATTACTCGAATTATAGCACTATTTGCCGTAAAAAAGAAATGTTTAATTAAATTTATTATAGATTTCCTCAGAAAGCTCTAATATCGATTTTTCTGCTAAATTTTTAAAGAAATATGCCGATTTTTTCAAACACTTTTTCTGAGTATGAATATTAACCGATATCAAGCCATAACGATTTCGATAAGAATTACGCCAACTGAAACAATCAATAGGTGTCCATAGATGAAAACCATAGCAGTTTGCGCCCTCGTCTATTACCTTATGCAACCAATAGAGATGCTCCTGAACAAATTGAATCCTATAATCATCTTCAATCAGACCGTCACGATTTAAATAACGGTCCTCATTACTAACTCCTATCCCACATTCAGACACAAACCAAGGTATATTTCCATAATTTTTTTGGATATTTTTAGCAATATTGTATAGTGTTTGCGGATAAATTTCCCAACCTTTATCTACATTCATTCGCGCTCCCACCATTTTATAATCATCAAAATATTTATTCGGTAACCAATCAACAGTCAAACTATCTGGCGAATAATGCGGACGTTGCGCACGATTGGGATGGTAAAAGTTAACTCCAAACATATCCACTTTATTATTTTTTATTGTTTCTAATTCTTCCAATGTAGAATTCCATAACACTCCATCTTTAGTTAGGATGATGTTATCCTTAAATCTTAGAGTCACTATTGTATAATTTAGACAAAGGACAAAAACATGCAAAAACGCTACTCAAAAGAATTTAAAGAAACCCTTATCGTTTTCTATCATTCTGGTCAATCCGTCACCCAGCTGTCTAAAGAATACGACGTGGCCCCTGCAACAATTTATAAATGGATAGACCTCTACTCTAAATCTAATGAAAGCTCCGTCTCTAAAGCCGATTTTCTAGAATTAAAAAGACAACTGGCTAAAGTTAAGGAAGAACGAGACATCTTAAAAAAAGTATTGACCATATTCGCCGAGAAAAAGAAGTGAGTGCTGCGGATATAGCTCAAACCATACAACCTTTAGCACTCAATGTCAGATT
>NZ_BCVK01000034.1 GCF_001591705.1 Lactococcus cremoris subsp. cremoris NBRC 100676
CTACTTTTTATTCTCCATAATGAAAAATGTGTGAAGGGATAGATCCATTTGTCTTATAGCTCAAAAGTGCTTTGTCAGCGTCGCGTTTTTCTTTTATTACACTTACATACTCTGGTTTAGCATCAAAATTTTGATAATCTTCATTATCAAGGATTAGTATTTTAGAAGTCGCGCTATATTCTCCTAAAA
This sequence comes from Lactococcus cremoris subsp. cremoris NBRC 100676, assembly GCF_001591705.1. GTDB lineage: Bacteria > Bacillota > Bacilli > Lactobacillales > Streptococcaceae > Lactococcus > Lactococcus cremoris. The sequence continues at coordinate 190 of NZ_BCVK01000034.1, forward strand.
CGATGTAATCTTTACTCTTAGAAGCAATTGTTTTACCACTATCATCGGTCACAGAAGTATCCGTTTTAGAAGTCCACAAAGCAGGTTCTGCTGATAGTTTTTTGACTTTCTTAAAACTAGCCTTTTCCCCTTTTTTCGTAACATGATTAAATGCCCCTTGATTCATTAATTTATTAGCTGCTTGTGTGTTCAAGACTAATGTATCTGATTTTGAACTGTATTTTCCCTCTACAGTTAGGCTTTTCTCTATATTCTTTTTATTAGTTTCTAACTTAGAGTCCATTTCTTCTTTATTATCACTGTATATGATAATCCCGTGTACGTGAGCTATATTTTTTTGAAAATAGTTATATCCGAAAAATCCGGTGATGGCAATTGGTACCAAAATTACTAGCGCTATTAATATTTTTTTCATTTATATCTTTCCTTTAGTGATATTTTTTTTATAGATTTTCTCTACTTTTTAATTCTAACATCAGTTCTTTTGATTACTACTTACATTTTTGTAATATAAAGCAGATATAATATTTTCTGGTTGTTTGCTCTCACTTTTCTACCTTTCTTAGACTCAAAGCGCAGCAATGGAAGAATCATTGAACCAATAAAAAAATACTCACTTAAGTTATAAGTGAGTATTTTTTTCAAACCAAATTCATGTAAAGAATTGGATAGGGCTGCCCTTGTTCATCAATAGCTTCTCTTTTGTAAATTTTAAATCCCATATACTCATAAAAAGCTCTTGCCTGGGGATTTTGTTCATTTACTGTAAGTTCTCTTACTAAATAATGGCTGATCGCTTCTTCAAGTAATTTTCTGCCTAATCCTTTATTCATATCGTCTGGATTCAGAAATAGCATCTCAAGTTTTTGCTCATAAATTCCCATAAAGGCGATTGGTTTTCCTTTTTTGTCTGATTCAATGATAAGATGTTTAATCTCTTTTAGAGCTTGTGGAACATATTTTTTTATTTCACTTATTTCTTCAGTTGATAAAAATAAATGACTGACTTCAACAGATTTTTCCCAAAGTACTACTAATTCTTCAATTAAGGCGGGTGTTCTTCTTGATTGACTGATTTCTTCCATTTTTTCTTTCTATTTTGTTTGACCTTTTATTTTTACTTAAAATATTTTTTTAGAAGTGAATCAAAGTTTCTAAATAGTGATTCAGAAAAGAGAGAGAGAAGGGCAACTAGAACAAAACTATCTAATGAAATTTTACTGATAGAAAAGAGAGAATTAAAAATAAAGCCTGAAAGAATAATCCCAACAATATTAAAAATAATTATCCCCATTTTAAAACGATTCAGTGGAGCACTAATTTTTGTTAAAATCATGAAACCTACAACGGCTAATAAAATGACGGCCGATGTCGATATTTCTGATGCGGTCAATTTAAAGGCGGCTCCAGCAATAACAACCCCTAAGACGGCCGTTATTTCTGTTAGACTGGCTGGCAGTGCTTTTAGGATTACATTTTTAATAAAGTCTTTTTCAATCCGTTTATCATTTTCTTCTAAAGAGAGTAAGAATCCTGGAATCCCAATGGTGAATAAACTAATGAGTGAAAGTTGTGAGGCTTGTAAGGGATAAGTGAAGACAAAGATTGCTGAGATAATCGCTAAGATGATTGAAAAGAGATTTTTCACAAGGAAAAGGATGGCTGAGCGCTGAACATTATTGACCACACGACGCCCTTCAGTGACAACTTGGGTCATGTGACCAAAATCTGAATCGAGTAAAACCACTTGTGCAACTTGGGTCGCAGCATCACTTCCTGAAGCCATAGCAATACTACAATCAGCACTCTTCATTGCTAAAATATCGTTAACGCCATCTCCGGTCATCGCAACTGTATGACCTTTTCGTTTGAGGGCCTGTACAAGTCGGCGCTTTTGATCAGGAGTCACTCGTCCAAAAACAGTATAGCTTTCTATCGCTTGGTCTAAATCTTCCTCGGTCTTCAAAAGATTAGCATCAATAAAATGTTCAGCTCTCATAATTCCTGCTCTTTTAGCAACAGCGGATACGGTCTGCGGATTATCACCTGAAATCACTTTGATATTCACACCTTGTTGTGCAAAATAATTGAAGGTTTCTCTAGCATTTTCTCTTATAGGATTTGCTAGAACAACATAACCTAAAGCTTGAGTTCCTAAATTAAGTTGTTCATAGTTTTTTTCTTCTGTTCTTGCTAAGACTAGAACACGAAATCCTTCTTTTAAGAGATGATTAATTTCAGAACTAATTTTTTCATAATTTTTCCCTAAAACAATTTCTGGTGCTCCTAAAAGATAACTTTCATTTTCAAAACAAACCGCACTATATTTTACTTTTGATGAGAATGGAATAATCTTTTTGACGCCGGTTATTTGATTTTGAAGGTCACCTTTTGCAAGCATAAATTCTCGAATCGCCTTCATGGTGTCATTGTCATCACTATTTGCTGAAATATAGTTAGATAAAACGCCCATAAACTTTTGTTCATTCATCTCACTACTAGGACTGACAAATACTTGCTCAACTGACATTCTTGGTTCTGTGATTGTTCCTGTTTTATCGACACATAAAACATCAACACGCGCCAAGGATTCAATACTTTTCATATTGTGTAATAGCACTTGATTACGGGCCAATTTCACACTACTGAGGGTTAAAGCGATAGTAGTTAAAAAATAAAGTCCTTCTGGAATCATTCCGATGACGGCTGCTACCATTGCCACGACACTAGTTTGTAAGGTATTGTGATTGACAAAATAATTTTGAGTAAATAAGATGACCGCAATTGGCAGAATAATGAAACTGACTCATTTTAATAATTTATTGAGTGCTCGAAGCATTTCGGAATCTTCGCCATGACTGACCAACTTTGCTTGCTCTGTTAATTTAGAAATGTAGGAATCTTTCCCAACTTTTTCTAAAATTACTCTGGCTTCTCCTGACACAACAAAACTTCCTGACAGAAGTTTGTCATCAACATTTTTTTCAATTTCGTCAGCTTCCCCTGTTAAAAGGGATTCATTGACAAAGATGCTTCCCTCAACAATACGAGCATCAGCAACAATTTGATTTCCTGTTTTAAGAATAATAATATCTTCTTCAACCAAATCATCTGAGGCAATCTTTTCTTGTTTACGATTTCTTATCACTGTGGACTGCGGCGCGTGTAGAAGTGTCATTTCGTCAAGATATCTCTTTGCCCTAATCTCTTGATAAATTCCGACCACTGTATTGATGACAATAATTGGCAAGAAAATCAGTTGATTCCATGCCTGAACTAAACTGATTAAGACAGCTATTACTGCAAAAATTAAATTAAAAAATGTAAAGGTATTGCGTTTTACAATTTCCCAGACCGGACGGTCTGTTTCAGCTAAATTTTTATTTATTTTTCCTTGGCGAATTCGTTCTTCGACCTCAAGACTCGTTAATCCTTTTAAAGACATATTTTTACTCTCTATTTCGTGAATGATTTTTTTAATGATTAAGTACTGTAAAAATACTTTGTTCTATCTTAACATAGTTCTGAGAAGTCCTGCAAACGGTAAAAATATTATTTTTGATTGTTTAGGTTTTTTTCTATTTAATTATGGTAAAATATGGTCATAATCTATAGAAAAGAGAATTTATTATGCCATATGTCCATGTTGAATTATTTGAAGGTCGTACAGTAGAGCAAAAAGCTGCGATTGCCAAAGAGATTACTGAAACAATCTCAAAACATGCTGGAGCACCTACTTCTGGAATTCATGTCATTTTTAATGACCTTCCAGAAGGAATGCTTTATCAAGGTGGGGAAATGAAAAAAAAGAAATAAGCTTTCTTTTAAGTCAATAAAAGCTGTCAGTAAATGATGGCTTTTTTATATCAGCTGTCAGTAATTTTTTTAGTAAATAAACTTCTCTTGAAAAAACATTTTTAATAGGATAAAATGAAAGCAACTCTAAAAGAAACTGGTGAAAAATGAAAGTTTTGATTACTTCTGGTGGAACAACAGAACCAATTGATGAGGTTCGAGGCATCAGTAATTTTGCGACAGGAAGTCTTGGTAAATTAGCCGCCGAAAAATTTTTACAGGCCGGTCATGAAGTCTTTTTATTGGCTGGATTACAGGCAGTTCTCCCAGAAAATGCTGCTCTTCTTACTCATATTCCAATTGAAGGAACCAAAGACCTTTATCAGCAAATGGAAAAATTAGTTCCTAAAATGGATGTGGTTATCCACAGTATGGCTGTCAGTGACTATCGACCAGTATACATGACTGGACTTGAAAATTTTTCTGGAAGCCTCTCTGTAGATGAACTTCTTGATTACCGTCCTGAGCAGGTTGGGAAAATTTCTTCTAAATCTGATCATCAAATCATGCTCTTAGAAAAAACGCCAAAGATTATTTCTTATATCAAAAAATGGAATCCTAAAGTTTTACTTTTTGGCTTTAAATTGTTGGTGGATGTGGAAAATTCTGAACTTCTTCATGTTGCTAGAGAAAAATTACTGACAACAGAGGCTGATTTTATCCTTGCTAATGACTTAAAAAATATTGAAGGTCAAAAGCACAAAGCACTTTTGGTCAGTAAAAATGAAGTAACTGCTTTAGATACAAAGTCAGAAATTGCTGACAGTCTTTTAAAAATATCGGAGGAATTAAAAAATGACTAAAATTACACTTGCGGTAACAGGTTCAATTGCAGCTTATAAAGCGGCTGATTTGACTTCATTACTGACAAAAGAGGGACATAATGTGACTGTCTTAATGACCAGAAGTGCTACCCAGTTCATCACCCCCTTAACTTTGCAAGTTCTGTCAAAAAATAAAGTTCATTTAGATATTATGGACGAGGAACGTCCTGAATTGGTTAATCATATTGATTTAGCTAAAAACACTGAACTTTTCCTTGTTGCGCCAGCAACGGCTGATACAATTAGTCGTTTGGCTCAAGGGCGTGCTGATGACATTGTGACTTCTGTCGCCCTTGCACTTGAACCCTCTGTTCCAAAATATTTTGCGCCAGCCATGAATACTAAAATGTATCAACATCCTCTAACTCAAAAAAACATTGAGATTCTTAAAAAAATAGATTATAATATGATTCAACCGAAAAAATCTATACTCGCTTGTGGAGATTTTGGTGAGGGAGCTCTCGCCGACTTACCTGACATTATCTCGGATTTAAAAAATTCTTTATAAAATAAATGAGGTATTTATGAAAAAATCAAAAGCGTCTGATGTGGCAATTTTAGCCATTTTTATTGCGATTATGGTTGTTGTCCAGCTTTTTACTCAGTTTGTGATTAACGTCTGGCCCTTTCCGGTAAAACCAACGCTTCTACATCTTCCCGTAATCATTGGCTCAATCATTTTAGGTTGGCGTAAAGGCGCCTTTCTTGGTTTGGTCTGGGGTTTAATCTCTTTTGTTACGGCAACGATTGTGACCACTCCAACAAGTTTCTTATTTAGCCCATTTCAGCCTGTGATTGGAACACATCATGGCTCGCCCTGGGGCTTATTCATCGCTTTTATTCCTCGAATTTTAGTAGGTATCCTCCCTTATTTTGTTTATAAAATAGCAAATAATCGTTTGGGTGCTGGCTTGGCTGCTTTTGCCGGAACTGCTACTAATACCATTCTTGTTTTGACATCGATTTTCTTATTCTTTGGCTCAACTCTAAAATGGTCTTTGAGTTACCTCTTAGGTGCCATTGTTGCAACAAATTCACTGACAGAAGTGATTATTGCTGTGATTTTAACCACTGCTATTGTCCCTGCTCTCACTAAGGCTCGCAATAATTCATGATTTCAAAAAGCAATCTATTTTGATTAGATTGTTTTTTTTATTAAAAAAATGTTATAATGTAAGCGTTGATAAGAAAATAAATAGGAGAAAACTTATGAAAAAAATATTAAGTTTCGACATTGATAACACACTCAATGAACCAAAAATGCCGATTTTCCCTGAAATGGCTGAATTGTTGGCGACTTTGTCTCAAAAATATATTATCGCTCCAATTTCAGGGCAAAAATATGATCAATTTTTGATTCAAATTATAAATAACTTGCCTGAATCTGCAAATTTGGATAATTTCCATTTGTTTGTTGCTCAAGGAACTCAATATTATGCTCACAAAGCTGGTGAATGGAAACAAGTCTTCAATTATGCTTTAACTGACGAACAAGCCAATGCCATTATGGGAGCACTTGAAAAAGCAGCTAAAGAACTTGGCCATTGGGACGAATCTGTTCTTCTTCCTGGTGATGAAATTAATGAAAATCGTGAATCAATGATTGCTTACTCAGCAATTGGTCAAAAAGCTGGGGTTGAAGCTAAACAAGCTTGGGACCCAGACATGACAAAACGTAATGAAATCGCTAAATTGGCTAGCCAATATGCTCCAGAGTTTGAATTTGAAGTTGCCGGAACAACAACAATTAACGGTTTTGTTCCTGGTCAAAATAAAGAATTTGGAATGAATCATTTGATGGAAGAACTCAACGTAACTAAAGAAGAAATCCTCTACTTTGGTGACATGACTCAACCTGGTGGAAATGATTATCCAGTTGTCCAAATGGGAATTGAAACAATCACTGTTCGTGACTGGAAAGAAACTGCTGCTATCCTCAAAGCAATTATTGCAATGGAAGAAGCTTAATTTTCGATTGATAAAAAGTTGTCATTAATGACAGCTTTTTTCTTTTCTATCAGAAAGTACTTTCAGAAATTTAAAAAAGACAGAATAGGTTTTCATTCTTTAGTCCTATTGAAATTAACAAAGAATTTAGGTAAAATAGGTAAGTATGTTTAATTTATAGAAGGTGAACTTATATTGAAAAATTTGAAAAAGAAATTAACATTGACTGGTTTAATGACATCCGGATTGTTACTCCTTTCTGGTTGTGTGCAAACACACGTTGTTGATGGAGTCCGTGTTCCAACGGAAGCGGCTACTCATGGGATTACTTACAATCTTTTGGTTCGTCCCATGTCTGCTTTTGTTGACCTATTCGCCAATAATTTACATCTTGGTTATGGTTGGGGAATCATTTTCGTCACTTTGATTATCCGTTTCCTCATTTTGCCATTAGGTTTGAATCAAGCTTACAAATCAACTTATATGCAAGAAAAAATGGCTTACCTCGCTCCCGTGTTTGCTCCTTTACAAGAACGATTGAAAAAAGCCCAAACGCCTGAAGAAAAAATGGCAGCGCAACAAGCCTTGATGGCTGCCCAAAAGGATAATGGCATTAATATGCTTTCATCTATCGGTTGCTTACCAATGCTTATTCAGTGGCCTTTCTTCATTGCTCTCTACAATGCAGCAGCTTACACAACAGGAATCTCAAGTTCAACATTTTATGGTATTCCTTTAGGACATCCTAGTATTGTCTTGGTAATTATTTCTGGTGTACTCTACTTCATTCAAACATGGATTTCAACCTTGTCAATGACTCCTGAACAAAAGAAATCAGGAATGGCCATGTTGATTATGAGTCCAGCAATGATTGTTGTCTTCTCATTCATGTCACCTGCAGGTGTTGCACTTTACTGGGCAGTTGGTGGTTTTGTAATTGTGATTCAACAAGTCATCATTACCTTTATCATGAAACCAAGAATGCGCCGTCGTATTGATGAAGAATTTACTAAAAATCCTCCAAAAATTAATGACGAAGGCATCAAAGATGTTACCCCTACTTCTGTTCAAGAAAATTTCAAAGCTATCACAAGTGAACGCAATGAAAAAGAACGTAAATCTGGTGGACGAAATGCTGGTAAACAAAATCGTAAGTAAGTTTTACTGACAGATATAAAAAAATTACTGATAGAATTTCTGTCAGTATTTTTTATTTCTCTATTCAATATTTTTTTGTTTGTCAAAATGATGAAAATAAATTGAACAATGGCTCTTAATTCTTGGCTAGTAAAAGATATAAAAAAATACTGACAGAAATTCTGTCAGTATTTTTTATATTTGTCTTATGTTAAATGAACCCCTTTATCAACATAAACAATATCACCAATTACACCTGAAGCAAGTGGGCTAACAAGGAAGGCAGCTGTTTGACCAACTTCTTCAATTGTCACACCAACACCGTCAGCTGTCCGGCTGTCAGATTCTTTAATCAAATCTTTGTAACCTGAAACTCCTGAAACAGCAAGTGTTTTAATTGCTCCTGCAGAGATTCCGTTAACATGAACACCCACATGTGCCATTTCAGCAGCAAGATAGCGAACAGTAGATTCAAGGGCAGCTTTAGCAATTCCCATAACATTGTAGTTAGGAATGGCACGAACTGAACCCATGTAAGTCAAGGTTACGATACCAGAACCTTTTTTAAGCAAAGGTTTCGCTGCTTTAGCAACTGCAAGTAAGCTATAAGCTGAAATATCTTGAGCAAGTGCATAACCATCACGAGAGATATCTGTGACATTTCCACCAAGATCTTCTTTTTTAGAGTAAGCAACTGCATGAACAAGCCCGTCAATTTTACCAACACGCGCTTCGATTGTCCCAAAAGCACGACGAATAGATTCATCAGAAGTCACATCACATTCGATGAGCAAATCTTCTGGTTCAGCCAATTTGGCCAATTGTTTTTCCATTCGTTCGTTTTGGTAAGTATAAATCAATGTTGCGCCTTGATCTTTCATTGCTTTGGCACAGCCCCAAGCAATAGATTTATTGTTAGCAACGCCCATGATAACAATTTTTTTACCTTCTAAAAACATAAATAAAATAAGTCCTTTTCTTTAAAATAATAAGGTTTCAGCGACTAATAAATAAAAAAAAGAAAAATTTAATCTCTTTACCTTTGCAACTCATATAAAAAAGTTGACACTCTCACAAGAAATTGATAATATTAATTGTAAAAGGTTTTGTATATCAAAATACTTGATACATAAAATTTTAACTTAAAAATCTTGAACTGTCAAGTTAGAGTGACGCCTCTTTTCGCCTGATTACTCGGGCTTTTCATTAATTTTTAAGAAGAAAAGGAATAAAAAATGACTAAAAAATACGCTATGACTGCTACAGAAGTGATGGAAGTTATTCCGAACCGCTATCCTATTATGTTCATTGACTACGTTGATGAAATTTCTGAAAATAAAATTGTTGCCACTAAAAATGTAACAATCAATGAAGAAGTTTTCAATGGACATTTCCCAGGAAATCCAACCTTCCCTGGCGTTTTGATTCTTGAATCACTCGCTCAAGCAGGTTCAATTTTGATTCTTAAAAAAGAAGAATTCCAAGGGAAAATGGCTTACATTGGAGCAATTGATAAGGCAAAATTCCGCCAAAAAGTGACTCCTGGTGATGTCATGAAACTTGAATTTGAAATTACAAAGTTCCGTGGAAAAGTAGGAACTGCTGATGCCGCAGCTTATGTTGATGGTAAAAAAGTAACCACTTGTCAGTTCACCTTTATCGTTGATGAAGCAGCTGAACAAACTAACTAAAAAAATTACTGACAGAACTTGTCAGTAATTTTTTTAGTTAAAACGGCTCTGTCAGTAGATTTCTTGCATTTTTTTGATGAATGATTGTAAAATTTCAATATGCTTCTCTAGCTTTTCCAATAGAATATACTCATTAGTAATATGACATTGGTCATGCTGACCAGGCCCAAAAACAACTGTTCTGATTCCAACATTTTCAAAAAATCCTTGGTCATTAGAGCCTGAGGCCCTGTCGTTTGCGCTCCTGATAAGTCAGTCAGCAATTGGATAAAGGGGGCTTGATTATCCGTCAAAGTTGATAAAACAGGTGTAACAATATCCTCGTAAGTGAAATGATATTTGTCCGCTAAATCAGTCATTACTTGTTCAAAAACTAACTCCAGTTCAGGTGTCAATCGGCAGTCAACAACCAGATCTGCAAAATCAGCTGTTTTATTGGGAGACTTCTCATCACCGGCATAAATAGATGTCACAACAAAAGTCGGCACATGTAGCTGACTATTTTTATAAGTCTTCAACTCTTCAAAAATCTGTTCAATATTTGCCAAAAAATAAGTAACATCACCTAAAGCACTTTCTTGAAAATGCTCTTGTACCGAAGCATGACCAGCCTTTCCAAAAAAATGCAGCTTCATAAAATGATTTCCACGTGTCCAATATAAATCTTCTCTAAATCAGTAGGTTCTGCAATAACGCAAAGAGCAGACTCATAAGAGCAATTTTGACTGAAATATCGAGCAAAATCTTCCGAACCCTTCCCGTCGAGCTCTTCGTTAGCCGTCCCAACGACCCAGATATCTTGACTTAAATCTTGACCGATAAAACTTGCAGCAGCAAGTAAATTCCCAACATCGCCGCCCTTCATGTCACTAGCACCAAGTCCAAAGAGTTTCCCCTCTTTCACTTGAGCATCAGTAGGGGGAAATTTCCAATCGCACAAATTCCCGGCAACTACAGTATCAACATGACCAGCTAGGATAATGGCTTTTTTTTTTTGTCCATTATTAACAATTGCCTTAATCTGTCCAGCAACAAACGTTTCCTCACGAACAACAAAATCAAAGCCTTCTTTAATCAACCACTTTTCAAGATAGATTAAGATTTCTGATTCATTTCCTGAACTTGATGGAATATCAACCAAACTTTTTAACAATTCTACCGCTTTTTCCATAAATTTCCACCAAACTATTTGTTATTTTCAGAAAGAGTATAGTTCTTTTGAATATCTTTATTAATTTGTCCATTCTTTAATTCTTCTTTAATCACAGAATTGACAACCTTTGTTAATTCATCTGATCCTTTAGGGAGTGCAACTGCTGAACCATAACTATCTTTTGGTGTTTTAACTTCAACATTCGCAATCGCCAAATCTGAATTAGCCGCAACATAACTTTTGGCAATCAAATTTTCAATAACTGCTCCTTGAACCTGTCCACCTTTAACTTCATTGATTTCATCACCGATTTGAGGTAAAGCAATCTCTGTTGTTCCTTTAAATTGACTGGTTACAATTCCTTCTTGAATGGAACCTTTTTGAGCGGCTACTTTTTTTCCTTTAAAGTCATCTACTGAACTATATTTACCTAAATCAGATTTTTTTACTACTAAATAATTGCTTGCTGTATAATAGACATCAGAAAAATTAACAGATTTTTCACGACTAGGTTCTTTTGAAATACCTGAAATAGCAATATCTGCTTTTCCTGTATTTAAACTAGCTAAAACATTATTAAAGTCCATACTTTCAATCTTAACTTTAACACCTAACTTTTTACCAATTGCATTAGCTAAATCCACATCAGAACCCACGACAGTATTCTTACCATCTTTAATAATTTGGAATTCAAAGGGTGGATAATCTGGGGATAAAGCGACTTTTAATACACCAGCTTTTTTTACTTTATCCACTTGATTAGTAGCCGATTTTCCATTTCCACAAGCTGCTAATGTTGCTACCGCAGCCAAACCAACTAATCCCAATGTCATTTTCTTCACGTTCTTGTTCATCCTTAAACCTCTTTTATAAATAGAATAAGTATAATTATACAATTTATTTTTGTTTTGTCAAGAATTATTGCATATTTATTTTATAATTATTTAAAAAGGACGATCAAACAGGGAAAAACCTGTACTATTATACTTTATATAAAACAAAAATTCACTTTTAAAGTGAATTTTTATTAGTTTTTTAATCCATTGCTCTTAATTCTAAAACCATATCACGTAATTGAGCTGCTCCTTCAAAATCAAGCGCAGCTGCTGCTTGTTGCATTTCTTTTTCAAGTTTTTTGACTAAAGCTTTGCGTTCTTTCTTATTCATCGCACTTGCATCAACTTCTTCCAGCTCACCAGAATCTGTTTTCTTAGTAATAGCAATCAAATCACGAATTTCTTTTTTGATGGTTTGAGGTGTAATTCCATGTTCTTCATTATACGCCATTTGAATGTCACGACGTCTTGCCGTTTCATCCATTGCATGTTTCATCGAACGTGTAATTTTATATTTTTGCCCCTCGTATTCTGTATAATAACCACTATCTAAGATTTCTTTATCTGCCGGATCATTTTCGTCAAGGGCTTTAGCCATGTCAGAATAAAGAATAACATGACCTTCACTATTACGCGCCGCACGGCCAATTGTTTGAATCAAACCACGTTCATTTCGCAAAAATCCTTCTTTGTCCGCGTCCAAAATCGCTACTAAAGAAACTTCGGGAACGTCAATCCCTTCACGAAGCAAATTAATTCCCACCAGAACATCAAACACTCCTAAACGTAAATCGCGAATAATTTCGGTTCGTTCTAAGGTTTTGATATCTGAGTGCATATATTTGACTTTAATCCCCATTTCTTTGAAGTAGGCAGTCAAATCTTCAGACATTTTTTTAGTCAAAGTCGTGACAAAAACTCGCTCATTTTTCTCAGCTCGTTTATGAATTTCAACCACTAAATCGTCAATTTGTCCCATCATTGGTCGAACTTCTACGACAGGGTCCAACAAGCCTGTCGGGCGAATAATTTGTTCAACAATAGTGTCGGTCTGTTCCATTTCATAATCGCCAGGAGTCGCTGAAACATAAACAATTTGGTGAACATGGCTTTCAAATTCTTCACGTTTTAAAGGACGGTTATCAAGGGCTGAAGGCAGACGGAATCCATAGTTACAGAGCATTTCTTTACGAGCTCTGTCACCATTATACATTCCTTTAACTTGTCCCATTGTCATGTGTGATTCATCAATCATAATCATGAAATCATCAGGGAAGAAATCAAGCAAGGTATAAGGAGGTTCGCCTTCCTCACGTCCGTCCATATGACGTGAATAGTTTTCTACCCCATTACAATAACCCATTTCACGAAGCATTTCAATATCATAGTTAGTTCTTTGTTCTAAACGTTGAGCTTCAAGAAGCTTTCCTTCTGAACGGAAAACTTTTAATTGTGCTTCTAATTCCGCTTCTATCTTGGCAATGGACTCTTCCATACGGTCATCATTTGTCATGAAATGTGTCGCTGGGAAAATTGCCAAATGGTCCACTTCACCTAAAACTTGTCCAGTCAATACTTCAATTTCACGAATGCGATCAATTTCATCACCGAAAAATTCAACACGGAAGGCATGCTCATCACGAGAGGCTGGAAAAACTTCTACAACATCCCCACGAACCCGGAAACAGCCCCGTTGAAAGTCAATATCATTGCGCTCAAATTGAATCCCTACCAAATCGTTTAAAAGTTGGTCTCGAGAAATTTCTTGTCCTGGTCGCAATGAAACGACTGAATCTTGATACTCTTTGGGTGAACCTAAACCATAAATACAAGAAACAGAGGCCACAACAATGACGTCATTACGCTCTAATAGGCTTGAAGTTGCGCTATGACGCAATTTATCAATTTCATCATTGACCGAACTGTCTTTTTCAATATATGTGTCAGAACTTGGAACATAGGCTTCTGGTTGATAGTAATCATAATAGGATACAAAATATTCAACCGCATTATTTGGGAAAAATTCTTTAAATTCGCTGTATAATTGACCAGCCAGTGTTTTATTATGAGCCATGACCAGAGTCGGTTTTCCCGTTTGAGCAATGACCTGACTCATCGTATAGGTTTTTCCTGTCCCAGTTGCCCCACGCAAAATTTGCGCTTTTTCTCCATTTTCAATATTTTCTACGAGTTCACTAATCGCTTGACCTTGGTCACCAGCTGGGTCATATTTTGAAACCAGTTCAAATTTATTATCTGTTATTCTTTCTATTGCCATTCTTTTTCCTTTAATTCTTTTCTATGATATTTGAAAAATAATCTAATGCTTGATGATAAACCTAGCTTTTAAAGCCAAAATCTATTTTTAAAATCTCAGTTAAGGATAAAAATTGATAGCTTGAAAACTCAATTTCTTCAGGATGGCTTTCAAGGTCAATTTTTGCTTGCTCATCTAATCTAACAAGAAAATAGTGCTGTTCTTGACCTGCGTAAGTCCATGTTGGAAATTTCATGTCTTTAGGAAAATCATATTTTAATGTTCCTGGATATTGTCCAATAATTTCAAAGTTTTTCGTGCCAATTTCTTCTGAAAGTTCTCGGATAATGGCACTTTCAGGATTTTCTCCTGCTTCAATTCCGCCTTGAGGAAAGCCCCAATTCATTCCGTCTGCTCGCTTGGCTAACCAGATTTTGTTTTCTTTATTGAGAATAATGGCTGCGACGTTTTGTCTGTATTCTTTCATTTTTATCTTCTTTTTATTTATTTTAGTGTTGAATTCTATAGATATAAAAAATCATTTCATTATTAATCTTCTAATACAATTTTACCATTTTCACAGCTAAAAATATGCTATAATTGAATTATATTCAAAAAAAGATAAGGAAGTTTTATTAATAATGAATCGCGATGAAATTCAAGCAAATTTAATTAAAGCAAGTCACATGATTAGCATGGACGATATTATTCGTGAAGGATACCCAACCTTACGTGAAGTCGCAAATGATGTGACCTTGCCATTATCAGATGAAGACATCATCTTAGGGGAAAAAATGTTGCAATTCTTGCACAATTCTCAAGACCCTGTTATGGCTGAAAAAATGGGACTTCGTGGCGGAGTGGGCCTTGCTGCAAACCAACTTGGTTTGCTCAAAAAAGTCATTGTTGTTTTGATTCCTAATGAACCTGAAGTCGATGAAGAAGGAAATGAAATTCCACCTAAAGAAGCTTACAAAATGCGTGAAATCATGTATAATTCAAAAGTGGTTAGCCATTCTGTACAAGATGCGGCCGTTGAAGGTGGCGAAGGTTGTCTTTCTGTTGACCGTGAAGTTCCAGGTTACGTCGTTCGTCATGCTCGTGTAACTGTGGAATACTACAACAAAGAAGGCGAAAAGAAAAAAATTCGCTTAAAAGATTTTCCAGCCATTTGTGTTCAACACGAAATTGACCACACTAATGGTGTCATGTTCTACGACCACATCAATATGAATGACCCTTGGGAAATTAAAGATGGCATGATTATTGTTAAATAATCAGCAAATTCACTGATGAATTTGTCATCAAAAATGAAAAATAAAGTAAAAATTACTGACAAGCTTCTGTCAGTAATTTTTTTATCCACAGCTTTAACGTTTACTGTGTTCACATTAAATAATCTTAGATTATCCTTACTTGCCTTAGCAGTTTACGAAATCCCAAAGCTTTTGTCAGCAATTTCTACTGACAAATTCTTCAGGAAATAATAATCATAAATTTTTATTTAGCAATTTTGGCAAAATATTCAAGGGTACGAATTAATTGAGCAGTGAAACTCATTTCATTGTCATACCAAGCAGCAGTTTTAACTAATTGTCCACCGTCTTTTAAGTCAGTCACTTCAGTCAATGTCGCATCAAAGAGTGAACCGTAAGCCATGCCGATAATGTCAGATGACACAATTTCATCAACATTATAGCCAAAGCTTTCATCAGCAACAGCTTTCATTGCTTCGTTGATTTCATCAACAGTGACATGTTTTTCAAGCACTGTAACGAGTTCAGTAATTGATCCTGTTGGAGTTGAAACACGTTGAGCATGTCCTTTCATCAAACCAGAAAGCTCAGGCAAAACAAGACCAATTGCTTTAGCCGCTCCACTTGATGCTGGAACAATATTTTCAGCTGCAGCACGCGCACGGCGGAAATCTCCACCATGATGTGGACCATCAAGTGTCATTTGGTCACCAGTGTATGAGTGGACAGTAGTCATTGTCCCACCTTTAACACCAAAGTTTTTGTTTAATGCGTCTGCCATTGGTGCTAAACTATTTGTAGTACAAGAACCGGCAGAAATAACTGTTTCACTTCCATCAAGAATTGTGTGATTTGTGTTGAAGACAACAGTTTTAACATCATTTCCACCAGGTGCTGTAATCAAAACTTTCTTAGCTCCACCAGGATGCAAATGTTTTTCAGATTTTTCTTTAGTCGCAAAGAAACCTGTCGCTTCAAGAACAATTTCCACCCCAGAATCAGCCCATTGAATATCTTCTGGATTACGTTCAGCAGTGACTTTCACAAATTTTCCGTTGACATCAAAACCATCTTCTTTGACCTCAACTGTTCCTTTAAAACGTCCTTGACTCGTATCATATTTAAGTAAATGCGCAAGCATTGCTGGGTCTGTCAAATCATTGATGTGCGCTACTTCAACTCCTTCGACTTCTTGAATTCGACGTAATGCCAAACGTCCAATACGACCAAAACCGTTAATACCAACTTTAACTACCATGATGTAGTCCTCCGTTTTTTTATTTAGATGATGAGAATTTCTCTTTTTCTACTACGAATATCACTCTTCGTAATACGAAACATTGTTTCAGGTCAACTGCTGTGGTATAATATAAATAATGAATTTATAGTTATTAGAGACATCTCTTATCTCTAATATAAATGATACTACTTTTTTTATTTAGTGTCAATTTTTTTTACTAAAAATGTTTAAGGAGTTTTTATTATGAAATTATCATCTGGTTGGGAACAATCTGTTTACGTTTTACTTATTTTGGCAAGACTTCCTGAAAATCGGACGATGTCATCCATTGCACTTGCTAATCGTCTCAAAGTTTCACCCTCTTATCTCAAGAAAATAATCAAATCGCTCGTTGATGAAGGACTTTTACGCTCAACAACTGGAAAAAATGGCGGCTTCTCTCTCAATAAAGATCTTCTTGATATTAGTTTTTATGATGTCTTCTTGGCCATTGAGGGCCGTGGACGAATTTTTCAAAGTCAAGGACTCTTACAAAATTTTATTGGTGCAGAATCTGGTAAAGCACAACATTGTGCGATTACAACTGCGCTTGATGAGATTGAAAATACTCTTGTCAGAACCTTGTCAAATGTATCGCTAGCGCAAGTTGCTGACGAAACCCAATATAATTACAATCTCGGCTATCTTGATGAGTGGATTGACGAAATGGATTGAAAAATTTACTGACAGAATTTCTGGCAGTTCATTGTGAATAGAAAAATTGCTGACATTAATCTCGTCAGCAATTTTTTCATTGTTTCATTTTTCTGTCACTAATACTATTTTACTGACAGAATTTTTTATTCGGCAGGAACTTCTTCATCAGTGGTTTCTGCTGTTTCTTGGGTTTGATTAGAAATGACAATTTTATCATCAATCAAATCAGCTACCAATTGTTTATATTCAGGATGTTCAATGTAGAAATCAGCAATTGAATCTTCAATATTTTCTTGAATTGTTCTACGAAGAGGTCTTGCACCCATTGCAGGGTTATATCCTAAGTCCACTAATTTTTCTTTAGCGGCTTGAGTGACACTAAGATGAATATCATTACGTCCAATTTGTTCATTGACTTCATCAAGCATTAAATCAACAATTTTAAGGAGATTTTCTTTGCTTAAAGCAGAGAATTCAATAATTCCGTCAAAACGGTTCATGAATTCAGGGCTAAAGAAATCACCAAGTTGACCAAGCACTGATTTAGTTCGTCCTTCGCGGGCTGCACCAAATCCAACAGAAGCTTCAACTTTACCAGTTCCGGCATTTGAAGTCATGATAATCAAACTATCTTTGAAGGATACTGTCCGTCCTTGTGCATCTGTCAGACGGCCATCTTCAAGAATTTGTAAGAACATGTGCATGACATCAGGATGAGCTTTTTCAATTTCATCAAGCAAAATCAAACTGTATGGATTACGACGAACACGTTCGGTCAATTGACCCGCTTCTTCATAACCTACATATCCTGGAGGCGCACCAATCAATTTGGCCACCGAATGTTTTTCCATGTATTCCGACATATCAAAACGAATCATGCTCTCACTTGAGCCAAATAATTCTTTAGCCAATTGTTTAGCAAGTTCGGTTTTACCTACACCTGTTGGACCAACAAAAAGGAAAGAACCAATTGGACGGTTAGGTTTGCCAAGACCTACACGTGAGCGACGAATTGCTTTTGATATTTTATCTACTGCTTCATCTTGACCAATCACATGTGCTTTCAAATCATCAGCCAAATTAATCAACTGAGTTTGTTCTTTTTCTTTCAAATCCCCAACTGGAATTTGTGTTTTTTGTTCAACAATTTGTTCAATATCTTTTTCAGTGATGACTGGCATATCTTCGTCAGTAACTTCTTGTTTTTGCAATTCACGAAGTTTACTGATTTGGTCACGGAAATGAGCGGCTTTTTCAAAATCTTCAGCCTTAGTTGCTTCATTTTTCTTACTTTCCGCATCAGCAATTCGACGATTGATATCCTCAGGGTCAACAAATTTCAAAGTCAGATTTTTCTTAGAACCAGATTCATCTAAAAGGTCGATGGCTTTATCTGGTAAGAATCGGTCTTGAATGTAACGATTTGACAAATGAGCAGCTGCTTCAATAGCCTCATCAGTGTATTTCACATGATGATAATCTTCATAACGTGCTTGAATGCCTCGCAAAATCGTAATTGTTTCATCAACTGATGGTTCATCTACTTTGACCGGTTGCATCCGACGTTCAAGTGCCGCATCTTTTTCAATAATACGATATTCGTTGAGTGTTGTTGCTCCAACCAATTGAAGCTCACCACGTGCAAGAGCCGGTTTTAGGATATTACCTGCATCCATATTGCCGTCGCCAGCAGAACCAGCACCGACAATTTCATGAATTTCATCAATAAACATAATGACATCATTACGTTTTCTGATTTCATCCATTAATTTTTGCATCCGTTCTTCAAATTGTCCACGAATTCCTGTTCCTTGAACAAGAGAAACCACGTCAAGACGAATAACTTCTTTATTTTGCAGTTTTTGTGGCACATCGCCATCGACTATTTTTTGTGCTAAACCTTCAACAACTGCTGTTTTACCAACACCAGGTTCACCAATTAGCACTGGATTATTCTTAGTTCTGCGATTTAAAATCTCAATAACACGTTTGATTTCTTCATCACGCCCAATCACTGGGTCAATTTCGCCACGACGAGCTGATTCGGTGATATTAATACCGAATTCTTCTAGCATCCCTTTAGGTTGTTTTGCCCGAGGATTTTGTGGACCACGCGGACCACGCCCACCCGTTTGTGTTGGGGGAGTTTGATTACTTGCTGCCCCATTAAAATCTTGACCTTGCAAAGCACTGAAGATATCGTTAAACGGATTAAAGGGTTCATCAGAATTTCCATTTGAGGCATTTCCTGCGCCAAATAAAGCTTCTTGACCACCAGATTTCATAATTTGATAACAGTTTTGGCACAAATCAATTTGTTTTTTCTGACCATTTACACTTGTGTAAAGGTGAATCGTCGCTTCATTAATATTACAATTTTGACAAAGCATCGCTTTCCTCCTCTTAATTCTCAGTAATCAGTTTTAAATTAATTTTTATCTTCCACTTACGAAAGAATTTAATCTAAAATCGGGACCAACTTCGATGTAAAGCTTTTTATATTTGAAATTATTTGTGGTAATGACTAGAACTCGATTATTATTACGGACATCCCAAAACTCATTTTCGCCGTTTTCTCTGAACCACCCACCATAGTACCAGGCATTAGTTCCCGCTACTTTTTTATAAAATTTGGGCTTTTTCAAGTCAGAAATAAGCTGGACATTCTCCACTTTTTCAGGTTCAATCCTGATATGTTTTCTTAAAGAAAGAACTTTTCTTGCCCCTTTAAGTTCAATATCAATGCCACCATCTTTTTCAAAATAAACAGTAGTCGTCATTTTCTCTCCTTAATTTGTAATTTAAGTGATAACGTTTACTTTTATTTTACATCAAATTTAAAAAATCAATAAATCATTTCTCCCTTTTTAATATAAAAAGTTTGACCATATTTGACCATTGATAAATTTATTATAATCATTTTGGAAAAATTTATCAAGTCTTTTGAACTTTTTCGGGTTAATTTTTAATAAAAAATAGTTCTATCAGGATCGATAGAACTATTTTTTTTAATTTAATTTTGTAGCACTAGAATAATCAGATTTGAGTTGGTCAACTGCTGCCTGCTCTGATGACGAACTACCACCTTTATATTTGTTATTTCCTGTTAAATCACTCACATCAACTTTTCCATTATTCAAGGTTAACCCTGTATAACCATAGCTATAATAACTTGTACTGTCATTTTTAGTATCTGTATCACTGTTATAATGAGAAACAATTTTATAAATAGTTACAACAGAAAACTCACCCTTATCGCTATCATCACTAGAGCTATATCCCCATGAGCTGATATTAGTTCCAACAAAATAGGAATCCATGCGTGTCACGGTATAAGTTGTTCCAAAATCCCCAGTGCTGCTTTCATTATCTGCGCGAACAACTGTATCTTCTTGCGTTAATAAATCATTTAAGTTTGATATTTTGGGACTACTTTCCAAGTCTGCAACCGTCAATGTTTTACTTGCTGTACCTGACAATATTTTTCCATTGCTTTTTTGTTGATTAATATAATCTTGTGAAAGTCTAACGATAATCTGTTCGCTATTTGTCAAATCTGTCGGTGCAGAATTATCATTATTCACTGTGAACTTATCATCATCAAATTTGACTGAACCAAAATGATTGAAACCAGTAAAGCTGACAGGATTGTCTTTCAAAACACTCTCAATCGTGTAAGTTGTTGCTTTTTTCAAATTTTTGACTGTATAAGTTTTCGTTTCTTCCTTGATTGGATTGTCTTTTAATGTTGTTGTGATTTTTAAAGTCACTTTTTGTCCGTTGGATAGATTTTGCGAATGGCTAATATTTATCCTTGTATCTTCAAAATATTTTGCAAATTTTTGCCATTCTGTTGAGTTATTTGTCGTTGAGTTGAAAAATGAAAAAATATTACTGTCCTCTGCTTTTTTGACCTCTGATGATGGCAGTCCAACTTTTGCACCAATAATTTCAATTTCTTTTTTCTGATAATCTCCTAAAAGCTCCACTGTTCCTTGGCTATTGTAACCAGAAAAGTTGACCTTTAAAGCATTTAAGATACTTTTAGGTTGGGCGTTGATATAAGCAAAAACACCTCCTATGATGATAAAAATCGCTATTACAGCACCAATGATTCCAATCCTTTTTTTATTTACTGGACGTTTTTCTTTCGTTTCTGCTTCTTTATTCTCTGGTTGGTTGATAGTCATTGACTGACCACAGTTTGCGCAAAATGCAGCATCTTTTTTATTTTCTGTGCCACAATGTGGGCAAAATTTTGTGTTGTTTTTCATCATTATCTCCTATAATATACCGCCGGTTGCATTGCTAATGAGTGTCGCAATTTCTGAGCCCATAATTGCAAAAACAATCAAAAATGCCAATCCTAGAATCGCACTATTAGCAAGCCATGCAAGAAGTTTGATGTAAAATGTATCCATTTTCCGCTGATGAATGGTGTTGATATAAGTAAAAAATGAAATAAATCCCCAAAGCATAAGTGCTAAATAAATTATAAAAATCGCTAGAGCATTGATACCAATGAGCGCAAATAGAAAACTTACAAAGTTCAATGCAAATAAAAGAACATAAAAACGTCCATAATAATTAAGCATTTTTTTGAATGTAAAAGTTTTATCGCCAAGAATTGCAAAATTTGCTAGCCATCCACCTAAAATGGTTGCTGCATGAAGAATAATGAAACTAATAATAATCGGAAAAATCATCTGTCCAAAAACATGATTGGCAGTGTTTGCTACTGTATTTCCAACATTTTGATTATAAAGACTTCCCAGTGAATTATTTGCCGAACCAAGTGCATTCCCGACAGAAGTACTGGTATTTGTAATAATATTTACCAGTATTTTTCCCAAGGCAAGCGCTCCAAAAATAGCTGTCAAAGTAATTGATAACCAACTAAACCAGAGGGGAGTATTTTCTTGTACGTTTTTTGTTGGTGCCTTTACAGCACTAACTATCCATTCCCAAAGGTTTGTCGCACCATTTTTCAAAATTTCCCTTTGTTCTTCAGTAATAAAAGGTTTGACCGAGTTTGCTGTACTTGTTTCATTGGCTGGCTCATTCTCCATTTTTGTTCCACAGTTTGTACAAAATACACTTCCTGCTTCAATCTCTTTGCCACAGTTTGGGCAAAAGGTTGGTTGGTTTTCCATTTTCTATCTCCTATTATGATAAAATTACAATCTAATCATAATATAAAAGCTTTATTGTTTCAAAAATTTGTCTATACGTTATCCAATAATTACTCTATGGCTTCAAAGAATACCATCTATTAAAAAAATTACTGACAAAATTGTCAGTAATTTTTTTATTCTGCAATCTCAGCAGCATTATCAATTTTCTTATACAATTTATTTTGATGAATCAAGATATAGATTGAAGCCAAAATGGCAATGCCCGCAAAAGCATAAACAATGATATTTCCAGCTGACCAGCCATAAGATTGAACAACCCATCCAATGACCAAGGTTGCCGTCACTTCGCCGATAATGTACTGACAGAATCCCATTGTTCCTGTTGACATTCCATTGGCAAATTTCGGTACGGCTTCATTGACCATCAAACCGACAATCGTCGCCGGTGCATAGATAAATGTTCCCATAATTAATAAGACAATGATAATCAAAGTGTGGTTTGTTGCCGCAAAATAAGTAATTAGACAAGCAAGCATGGCGATCAGTGAAATCAAAACCATAATGGCCCGACATCCTTTGAGCAAATCAGTAATAAATCCAATGATAATAACACCAGGGATAGCCGCCAGTTCAAAAATTCCTGTCAGCCATTTTGCCGTTGAATTATCAAATCCTTTGACATTGACCAAGTAGTTGGGAATCCAACTCATGATGCCATAACGCACCACGTAAATTGACAGTGAAGTCAAAATGACTGCCCAAACGAGTTTATTTTTGACAATGTATTCAAAGAATATCTTAAAGACATTTTCGTCAGAAACATCACCTTCGACAACTTCTCCATCTTTAATGACCACTTTATCGCCGGAATATTCTTCAATCGTAGGCAATCCCTTTGTTGTTGGACGATCAGAGCCAAGAAATAATACGATAACAGCAATGACAATCGAGACAATTGATGCTGTCCAAAAACTCCATTGAAGCGAAGCGCCGAAAAACAAAGCAGATAAATTAATGATAGCCACACACATGAAAGCTCCTGCATTATGAGCCGATGACCAGATGGAAAATGCCGTTCCACGCGCCATAATTGAGCCTTTCCCTTTGCGACCAAACCATAAGCCGACCAAACGCTGACAGGCCGTAGCCCCCATGCCTTGCATGACTGAGTTGAGCAACATCAGAAAAACAATCATTCCAAAACTTTGAGTCGTCCCATAAAGGGCATTGATGATTGATGAAACAATCAATCCTGTCGCCACATAACGATTTGGATTGGCACGGTCAGCTAGCGTTCCCATGATGAGCTTTGAAATCTCATAGCCAATTCCAAACATGGAGAGAATTGTCCCGATTTGCCCCATTGAAAAGCCATAAGCTTTTGAGATATCATTTTGCTGAACGGTGAAAATCAATCGAATAATATAATAACCAATATAAACCATTGCTGTCGAAATTAGAACCCGAATTTGCCAAATTTTATATAAACGGGGAACTTTTTCCTCTGAGATTTTTTGCTCTGCATCTGGAGCTGGTTTTAAGAATCCAAGCATGTTGAATCCCCTTTCATTTTGATAAATTAATTATAACTTACTCTCCATTGAAATAAATTCCTGAT
Source organism: Lactococcus cremoris subsp. cremoris NBRC 100676 (assembly GCF_001591705.1). Taxonomy (GTDB): domain Bacteria; phylum Bacillota; class Bacilli; order Lactobacillales; family Streptococcaceae; genus Lactococcus; species Lactococcus cremoris. The sequence continues at coordinate 23,835 of NZ_BCVK01000034.1, forward strand.
TTTACTATAATTTCAGGAATTTATTCTTAAATAATAAAAAATTTACTGACAGACTCTAATAAGAAATTCCTACTAGAATCTGTCAGTAAAATTCAAACCATCAAACAATCCTCCCCTGTTCTTTATATTCTGTATAAAGTTGAATCAAAAGGTGAATAATAAGTTCTAGTGGGAGCATATTATTATAATCAACTGGAATTTTTCCAGAAGCCTTTTTTTGATAAGCAAACAAAGATAAATCGCTTTGTTGAGCTAATCTACTTTCATAATTTCCGGTAATAGCCAAAACTTTTTTACCCTCTCTTTTTGCTTTGAGGGCTGTCGCGACAATCAATTCTGTTTCACCAGACAAACTCAGTCCAACAAGAAAAGTATTTTCAGGCAATTTACTAAGATAATTCTGCATATTGTCTTGATAAAGACTTACCGCCTTGACATCTAAAAATTGCAAATCTCTGGCAAACGAATCGGCTATTCTCACTGATAAACCACGAGAGATAACTACGACAGAATCTGCCTGATAAATATTTTCAAGGACTTTAGCTAAGGTTTTCACTCTCTAGTAGCCTCACCGTTCTTAACAATTCCTCTATCGTTTCAGAGACAACTTGATTGGCACTTTCTGATAAGCCGTGAATCCATTTGTTTGTATTCATTTTTATTTTTGCTGTATTTTTGTATTCAGAAAAACCAGAAAATTTTTTCTTTTTCAAAGTTCGAATGATTGATGAAGGACTGACATGAGCAGATTCAGCAATCTGAGCAACTGTCATTTGGATAACTTTTGTCTTATTTTCTTCTAAGTAATTCCAAATATAAATTTCCACACTGGTTAAATGATTCATAAAACTCCTCTGAATAAAAATTGTTGACTCTTAATAGCTATAATTTCTAAAAAAATATAAAAAAACTTACTGACAATTGTATCAGTAAGTTTTTAAATTACATAAAGTCACGCAATGGTTTAGAACGACGTGGGTGACGAAGTTTTTTGATTGCTTTTGCTTCAATTTGACGAATACGTTCACGAGTCACTTTGAATTGTTTTCCAACATCTTCCAAAGTATGCATCCGTCCATCATCAAGACCAAATCGCATTCTCAAAACATTTTCTTCACGGTCAGTCAAAGTATCCATCACTTCATCTAACTGTTCACGTAAAAGAATACGGTTTGTATAATCAACAGGTGATTCGATGACATCATCCTCAATGAAGTCACCAAGATGAGAATCATCTTCTTCACCAATAGGCGTTTCGAGTGATACTGGTTCTTGAGCAATTTTCAGAACTTCACGAACTTTATCTGGCGCCATGTGCAACTCTTTACCAATTTCTTCAGGTGAAGGGTCGCGTCCGAGTTCTTGCAAAAGATTACGTTGAACACGAATCAATTTATTGATTGTTTCAACCATATGCACTGGAATACGAATTGTGCGGGCTTGGTCAGCAATTGCACGTGTAATCGCTTGGCGAATCCACCAAGTGGCATAGGTAGAGAACTTGAATCCTTTCGTGTGGTCAAACTTATCCACAGCTTTCATCAAGCCCATATTTCCTTCTTGAATCAGATCCAAAAATTGCATTCCACGTCCAGAATAACGTTTTGCAATTGAAACAACCAAACGCAAGTTGGCTTCGGCAAGCATTTGTTTCGCAAATTCTGCCCCTTCACCACCAGCAATAATTGCTTCAGCAAGTTTCGTTTCTTCATCAAGAGAAATCAATGGATAACGACCAATTTCTTTAAGATACATACGAACAGGATCATCAATACGAACATTCGTAACGATTTCATCCATTGCAGTATCTGAAACTTCTTCTTTTTCAATTTCATCAGTTACAAGAGCCAAAGGACTTGGATTTCCATCTTTATCCACAATTGAAATTCCTGCATCTTGAATTTGTTTGAACAAATCTTCAAGAGCATCATCCACAATTCCAAATTTAACAGAAAGCTCATCCATGATTTCTTCATCAAGCGCTTCACCCAAAGGTTTACGTTTGGTAATATAGCCTTTAACTGCTTTTTCATAAGCTTTTACATTAAAAGTATCACCATTTTCTTTGATTTCAACTCTCGCTAATGTTTTAGGACTATCCATCTTTTCAACAACAACAGGTTTAACATTTAATGCTTCAAGAAGACGACGTTCCTCACCAGGTCCAACTGAACTTGAATGTGATTTTACAAGTAAGCCAATTTCTTGGGCTTTCTCAACCAAGACACGGTTTTGAACTCCTGTTTCTTTCGAAATTTGACTTATTCTTTTTTTATTTGCTGCCAATTCGATCCTCCTCTTTGGGTAAAACTACTGACAAAACTGTCATTAAATAGACTAGCCAATTGTCAGTAAAAAAATACTATAATTTTTTCTTTTGATTAATAATCTGAAGGGTTAACTCTAACATACGTTCTTTATTTCCTGCTTTTTCTGCAGTTGCTAATTGTTGCTGAAGTTCTTCAAATTTTATTTGTTCCATTTCATTTGAAAAAATGGAAACCAAGTCATTAATTTCCTGACTTGATGCAGTCTCTGGTAAATCTAAACTTATAATCTGATAAAAGAGACTACGCTGATCCTCTGACAACTCACTTGCCAAATGGGATTCATCAATCTGCTCATAAACCATTGCCTCAAGTAATATCTTTTCAAATATATCCTGATAACGTTTATGGACAAATCTAAAATTATCATCCTGAGAAAATTTTTTCAAAACAGATGAATGATAAATCATTCGATGAAGGAGCATCTCCTCAGCTCTTTCTGAACGAGACAATTTAGGAACCTGAATCGTTGGTTGAAAAACTTGAGCTGGTTCATTTCTTCTATCAGCTACTTGAGGTTGAATATTATTTTCATAAAAGATTTCTTCAAAATCAATAGGTATGGCCGAATCAAGATTAGAATAATCTCTCTCGTCAGTAAAATTTTCAACTAGATTTGAAGCCCCATAATCACTAACAGAATGGTCAGTAATATTCATATTTTCACGGCGCAAATTTACAGCCTGCTCCACTTGATTATACTCGAAATCAGGCAAAATCTCAACTAATTTTCTTATATAAGCATCCTGAGCCGTTATCGATTGTAGCTTTGCAATCATTGGCGCAATCTGCTCAATAAAATCTAACTGAACCTGCAAATTAGCCAAATTTTCAGGTCTTAAAAAATCAATCAAGAACTCAATGGGCTGAATCCGCCCAGTTTCCATCAATGCTGATAGACCTGTTAGACCATATGTTTTAGAATACTCATCCGGATCTAACCCTTCAGGCACCTTGACAATCTGTACATCAGATTCACCAACCAAATTAAGGGCCTTATAGATGGCGTTTTGTCCGGCAGAATCTCCATCATATACTAATACGAATTTTTTAGCAATTTGTTTCAAACGGCGAACATGCTTCTCCGTCAAAGCCGTTCCCATTGAGGCAACAACATTATTTATTCCCGCTTTATGAGCCGCAATAACATCCATGAAACCTTCCATTAAATAAACTTCACGCCGCTTAGAAATAGTTGGTTTTGCTTTATCTAAATTCCACAATTCATAAGATTTATCAAAAATTGTCGTTGCTGATGTATTGATATATTTTGCTTTTGAATCATCATTTTCTTGCCATTTTCGTCCAGAAAAACCAATCGTTTGACCGTATTCATTGGTAATTGGAAACATGATTCGATTCGTAAAAGCATCAAAAACCCTATTATTTGAAAAATGAAATAGTCCTGAGTTAGCCATAACTTCTTCATCAAATTTATTTGATAAGTTTTTAAAAATAAAATCATTTTCCTCAGGAGCCAAACCAATATTAAATCTTTTGATTACATCATCAGTAATCCCCCGTTCAGCGAGGTAGTCTCTGGCTCGTTCCCCTAGTTCTGTTGACATCAACAGAATATTATATAAACGAGCAGCCTGATTATTGATTTCATAGAGTGGCGCATTAGGATTGTTTTTTTCTTCTCTGTCATTAGAAATATCAAGAGTGACCCCGGCGAAATTAGCCAACTCTTTAACAGCATCAATAAAGCCCACTTGATTATATTCTTTTAAGAACTCAATAGCATCTCCAGACCTACCACAACCAAAACAATGATAAAATCCTTTTTCTGCATTCACATTAAAAGAAGGAGTTTTTTCGCCATGAAAAGGGCATAAGCCAATATAATTTTTACCGGTGCGACTTAAGGCAACATATTGTAAAATCAAATCAGCAATATTAACCTTTGACTTTAAGTCATTCACAACTTCAGTATCTACTGAAACCATTCGCTACTCCCCCTTTCATCTTGACTATGAACATTCAAATAAGTAATCACAACTTAAGTATAACACTTAGGAAAGAGTCTGGTTTATTATTCATTCACAAAATAAAATCGATTCTTTCAAATTTTTATCATTTTCTATCTCTTTAAAGTCTAAAAGACGCCTATTTAGCAATAGACGTCAAACAAAGGGGGGTAAGGGATTCGAACCCTCGCGCCGGTTTCCCGACCTAACGATTTAGCAAACCGTCCTCTTCAGCCTCTTGAGTAACCCCCCATAGGCTTATTAACAATGAATAGATACCTTACATATCCATTATGGGAATTCCAGGATTCGAACCTGGGACCCCTGCGTTATCAACACAGTGCTCTAACCAACTGAGCTAAACTCCCATAAAATGTTTTCAAATGAAAACTAAGCGGATGACGAGAATCGAACTCGCGTAGCCAGCTTGGAAGGCTGGGGTTCTACCATTAAACTACATCCGCTAACAAAGAATGGCGCGAGACGGAATCGAACCGCCGACACATGGAGCTTCAATCCATTGCTCTACCAACTGAGCTACCGAGCCAAAGATATGGATCTTGCTGGATTCGAACCAGCGACCGATCGGTTATGAGCCGATAGCTCTAACCAACTGAGCTAAAGATCCAGCTGATAATTATAGCGGCGAAGGGGATCGAACCCCCGACCTCTCGGGTATGAACCGAACGCTCTAGCCAGCTGAGCTACACCGCCATGTTTGACCTAAGTCAAATTGATGTAAAAACATCAATCGGGAAGACAGGATTCGAACCTGCGACACCTTGGTCCCAAACCAAGTACTCTACCAAGCTGAGCTACTTCCCGTTATATGCAAGCGGTAGGATTCGAACCTACAACCGCCTGATTCGTAGTCAGGTACTCTATCCAGTTGAGCCACGCCTGCAAATAACTTTTTATAAATAACTAGTAATAATACTAGT
>NZ_BCVK01000035.1 GCF_001591705.1 Lactococcus cremoris subsp. cremoris NBRC 100676
AGATTAAAACAAAGTAACCAATAAAGAATAAGAGGTAACCCACCAAATAAATCACTACAGTTAGTGAAATGGCAACTAAGAAAGATAAATTATTTCCTCCTCCTCCAAAAGTTAATACAGCGCCCCAAAGTGTAACAATGATTCCTTGAATCATAACTAAAGGAACAGGGACTTCATGTGTATTCGTTTTACGTAAAAATTTTGGTAATAAACCTCTTTGTGCTGCTGCAAACATCCCTCTAGAAGGATCAACAACCCATGAACTCACTTCTCCCATAACCCCAAAGGCAATCATTAGTACAATCACTTTAACTAACCATCCCAAATGATGATTAAAATGTAAGATTAACGTTTGAAAAGTTTGAATTACCCCTGCACTTAATGATAACTCTTTTTGAGGAATAACTGCTGCTACAGAAAATCCACCTATGGCATCTAAAGAAATAGCCAAAATTACTAATAAAATCATTGCTAAGGGATAATTTCGTTTTGGATTTTCAAGTTCATTAATATGTGAAGCTGAGGCTTCTACCCCCATATAAGCCAGAATAAAAGAAACAAAAACTACTAAAGTTGATACTTGTGAAAAATCTGGTACAAAAGCATGGCTGTTAATTGGTATTTCTATAGGGTTGCCTCCGATAAAGTATGCCGCTGCCAATCCAAACAAGATAACCGATGGAATCACTATTCCAACTACAAAGCCGGCTTTTACTAATTTGGCAGTCCGTTGCGTCCCACCTAATTGAGAAAAAGTCAATCTCCAAAAAATGATTAGTAAACCAATAAATTTTATCAATGGATCTGTATTGAGCGCCTGAAAATTTAACACATAAGAGAGGGCCCCTAAAATGAAATAGATCATAGTGACAAAACCTACTGTAATTTGGAACCACTGAAAAAATATGGCTGCAAAACCAAAGCGCTCACCTAAAGTTTGACTGACCCAACTAAAGATTCCACCATTTTTCCAGCATTCAACCGTCGCCATTTCTGCTGCGCAGAGCGCTACAGGCAAAAACCATAGTAGTCCTCCGAGAAGTAAAAAGAACACCAAATGTAATTTTGACGTGGCAAAAGTCGGATACTCATAGACAGTCAAAACCATTGAAGCGGTTAATGCGAAAAAACCGAATAATGATAACTTTTTTTGATTCATCATACCTCCTTATATTTATGATTGAATTTTTTAAAAGACAAGTTATAATGCTTCAGACAACCTATCTTCACCCTCTAGTATATGCTCCAGAATAAAGAAAATCTCTTTTGAGCTGTTCAAATACTTTTCCATTTTATTCTGATAGAATTCTTTTATCTTCTTTCCTCCAAATTCTTCCAAAATCTCAAGAGCATAATTTATTTTTTCTTCCCCAACCCCTGCATTTTCAAAATTAAAAATAATGATAGCTCTAGCAAGATGTCTTAATACTTCTGAATATAAATCGACTCCCACAGTTCGATATTTTTTAGTCATTTCTAAAATATTTTCGGCTTTTTTTCTTTCTCCGTTGTCCGCGTATATCGCAACACTTTTATAGGCTATTTGCAATAGTCTCCTTCTATATTTTAAGACTCTACAGTAATTTTCACATCTTTTATCAAAATTAAAAAGCAGCAATTCTAATTGATTGACATTGAGATAATCAGATACAAAATAAAATAAAGTAAGTTCAAAATATCCCCACTCTTCAATATTGCAAAGATAAGCTTCAATTTCCTTAACTTCTGTCTGACTTATATTCCCAAGCTTCGTTTTCACAGTAATCGTCAGTAAATGATTCCCCGTTTCTTTGACTTCAGAATACAACTCTTTTATTTTATCTCGATTTTGGATAAATTCAGCTTTTTCCAATTCTAATATAAAAAATTCTTGGAAATTCGGCATATAATTATTTACTATCAATTCGTACTCAGATAACGGAACTTGCATTTCTTCTAACATCAAATCTATACGCTCAAAACTCATCATACATTTTCCATGTTCAAATCTAGATATATTTGAACGGTCTATTCCAAGTTTACTAAAGTATGATAACCCTAAATTCTTTTGGTTTCGCAACTTTTTAAAACAATCTCCATATTTTTTATACATCTTTAACATCCTCCAAACTATTATTTTTGTTTTTTTAAGGTTTATAACAGTTCATCAAGCATATTTTTTAATCAGTCTACCAATGTAGTTGTTATTTCTGTATTTAAGAAATTACGCAATTGAGATTATAACTTATTTAAGACTTAATCGTCAAATCTATACCAGTACAGATAAAAAAATATATCTCACATAATTTATTATAAAAACATTTATATTACTTTATATTTCTCTTAAAAGTTGATATAGAAAGACGTAAAAGCTTATACAAAGCTCATTATATACTTTGAAAGAGTTTTGATATAAGTATTTTGTTAAAATAATTATTATTAAAAAATATTGGAAATTATAACAGATTTAACTATACCAATTTCAAATTTTTTATAAGTAGCTAATTTTATAAAAAAACTCTGCTTATTAATTTTGTCATTTAGATTAACAATAAATTAGTTTATTATTAAAACCCGAATTGCTAGTTGATTATTTAGCCATGACTTGATACCCGATAGAATATCTTAAAGTCTCTGGTTCCAGTGATTTAGCTGATTTTAACAGTAAAGAATACGCTAAAAGTATCATCTCTAATTTCAATTGAAAACCCTGAGGCGAACGACTTTTACAACGCTCAGCTCCTAGATTTGTCAAAAAAGAGAAAACTCGCTCAATCACTTTTCTACGTTTTGAAAAATTAGGGAAAAGGATTTTCTTTTGCTTCATGTTCTTCCTGACAGGTGTCATTAGATCAATTCCTTTTAATTCCAGCCTATCATGCAGTGACTGACCTAAATATCCCATATCTCCAAGGACTGTTGGTGTCCCAAATTGACTCAACACTTCCTCGGTCATTGAACTATCAGCCATTGAAGCAGGAGTAATTGTGTAGTCTATGACATAGCCTGATTCACTGACTAAAGCATGACATTTACATCCATAGAAGTACTGTCCCTTTGTAGCATTGTAGCCAACATTTGCATAATCTCCAAGACCTTTGCTTCTGAAATTACGAATAGGCTGACAAAAAGGAATGGGGAAGCTGTCAATAATGGATACACTCATTCCTTCAACCTCTTTAAAGACGAGTGCTTGCGAATGACTTGGATACTCGGTAAGAGGGCATTACAACGGCGGACAAAGCGAGAATATTCTAGGAAATTAGGAAATAAACTTTGAGCCAATTGGTGCTTAGCTTTAATCGTTTCACTAAAATGCAGTACGCCCCATAGGTAACAAGCGATAACTAAGCAATCTGATGTTGCGAGATGGACGTTCTTTCGGTTTTGAACCTCAAGGGGAACCCTCGTTTGATAAAGCGTCTCAATGGTTGTCAGTAAATAAACAAAAACTTTTGGAAGTGTGCTATTATAAGTCATATAAGTCGTGCGCTTTCTAATGCTTAGTGGTTTAAGATTAGGATAGCACGACTTATTTATTTTCCAATGAACTTAACTAGCAATTCGGGTATTATTAAAAGACAGAAGATTAGTCTAGCAAATTAATTATTAGACTAGATTTTTGAAACCTTTGAAAATAATTACTGACAGACTTGTCAGCAAAAAAACGTGAACAAATATCGTTCACGTTTTACATTTTTTACTTACAGAATCTAATATTTGAAGTTGACCATCGATTTAATTGGTTCATAGGATTTCCGATGAATTCTTGTGATACCATATTTTGTCAGAGCTGCAAGATGTTTTGCTGTTCCATAGCCTGCATTATGTTCAAAATCATATTCTAGAAATTCTAAAGCGAAATCCTTCATCATTTCATCACGAGTCACTTTAGCTACAATTGATGCGGCCGCAATTGAAGCTGAACGAGCATCTCCATGAATGATTTTCGTCTGAGCAATGGGCAAATCTAAAACCATCGCATCTATTAAGAGATGTTCAGGTTTAAGAGATAATTTTGATACTGCTTGAATCATTGCAATTTTTGTCGCCTCATAAATATTTACTTCATCAATTTTTTCGGCATCAACAATACCAATTCCAATCGCTAGCGCTTTTTCTTGAATTTCAGATAGAATAGCATGATGCTTTGATTTTGGCACTTTTTTACTATCATTCAAACCACGAATTTTACAATTCTTTGGCAAAATTACTGCAGCTGTGACCACAGGACCAGCAAGGGCGCCACGTCCAACTTCATCAATCCCTGCAATTAGTTCAATTTCTTGACTATAAAGTTCTTTCTCAAATTCTAACATTTGTTCCAAACGTTCATCTTCTGCGCATTCTGCTAAAATTTGTTTTTTTCTACTTTTCAGAGCTGCTTGAACTCCTGCACGTTCGTCTGTTTCAAATTCTAAAAATTCTTTTGCTGACAAGTCTGTCAGTTCAGCTAACCGTGCCTTAATTTCTTTAATAGTCTGTCCCACTTTATTCACCAACTCTCAAAATTACTAACAACTTTCTTGTCAGTAATTTTACATAATATAATTTATGTCAATTACTACTGAGAGAACCAGCAGCAATTAACTATTTTTTTAATTAAAGTTCGTCAGTCCCAACTTCATCCAAGCAAAATAGTCCTAGTTTACCATCTCGGACATCTTTGACAAACATATTGTAGAAACGGTCATAATCATCACGGAATCCAAATCTAGCAGTCAATTCCATTATCAAATCTGGAATTTCAAGTTCCAAATCTTCTTCCGTCATTCGATAACGTTTCATTATCATAGAACGATAATTTTTCAAAAAATGATTTAAACCAAAAATAGTCACTTCATCCATTGGCAATAAGTCATCTTTGATTGCACCAGTCAAGGCCAATTTTAATCCGACAAGTTGGTCCTCAAATTTCGGCCACAAAATCCCCGGTGTATCCAATAATTCTAATTCTTTATTTGTTCGAATCCATTGCTGACCTTTAGTGACCCCTGGACGATTTCCTGTCACCGCAACTTTTTTACCTGCTAAACGGTTCATCAATGTTGATTTACCAGCATTTGGTATTCCAATAATCATAGTACGTAAAGTAGTATGAGCAATTCCACGCTCCTTATCATGAGCAACTTTGTCAGCCATTAATTTTTTAGCTGCGACGGTCAATCGCTTAGCCGTATATTCTTCCTTGGAATTGATAGCCAAAGTTACAAATCCTTGCCCGTCAAAATATTCAATCCACTCAGCTACCTTGCTTGAATCAGCCAGATCAGCCTTATTTAAAGCAATAATTCTTGGCTTATCCCCAATAATTTGCCCCAACATAGGATTACGTGAAGACATTGGCAAACGCGCATCAACCAATTCAATCACAAAATCAACATATTTTAAATTTTCCTGAACCTGACGACGGGCTTTGGACATATGTCCTGGAAACCATTGTATAACCATATTAATACTCCTCAAATTATCTGTACATCACTACAGCTTTTATATATTTTTAATTTCACATTCAGATAAGAATCAAGACTTAGCTGAGTTTTCATTCTATTAAAAGAATACAAGTTTGAATTCTAATTTCGTCCTCTTTTTAACAACCTAGCCAAAAGAATATAAAAAATGGACAAAGATTACCTTATCCATTTTATCATTTTTCAACTTTTTTTGTAATCCTCAATTTTCAGGATTCAGATTTTCCAATTTTTAATAAATCAAGACCCAAAGTTAATTCTCTTAAGACCTTTTTAAAAGCCTCTACAGAGAAAGATTGTGATGTTGTCAAAGTTAAGAAAGTTTCTCCCCGATCAGTAATCGTGTAGTCTGTATCATAAAAACCATTCTTTTGATAGAATTTTAGGCGTTTTACTCTCTGTTCATAATTATCCGCTTCTGGATCAAGTCTTTCAATATTCAACGTAATATTTTTATCTTGAAATTTTTCTTTTAACGTTTCTAAAATCGCTGAACCATAACCTTTAGACTGAACTTGATTATTAACTGCTAAATATAAAACAAAAATCATCTCTTCATGACTGACAAGATAAGAAATACCACAAAACTCATCATTTTGATAGTAAGCCCCAAAATACACATTTTTCTTTAAAGCCCAAAGTTTTAACAGCCAAATTGGATATTGTTCTTCTTTAGGAAAGGAATTTTTTACTAAATCTATGACTTGACGATATTCCGGTAAAGTTTTAGATACATTTTTTATTTCTAAATTCATCACTTCTCCTCTACTTTAAGGGTAATAAATTGATTATATCAAAAAAGATTTAGAGGTCATAATGAAGTCCTGTCAAAAAAGTAAATCTTCCCAAGCCATCATAAATTCTTAAAGCGTTTAATCATGAAGAAAAATGAAGCGCCTAAGAGAGCTAACGAACCTAAACTATAAGATAAAATACTAGTGCTTTCCCCAATATGTGGTAAACTTTTCGATTTTTTTTCAATAGCTATTATTTTTTGACTCTTGATATCTTTATCTATTGATGACTTCTTTTGGGCTTGGCTTTCAGTTAATTCACTACTGTGATTCAAAACTTTTGCATCACTATTCTTAGGCACCTGAGCGTTTGATGCGTCAGTTGTATTAATCTTGCTTATCCCATCTGTATCTTTCTTAACATAAAATTTGGCTTCACGTGTCTCTCCACCAATAAATGTTGGAGCATAAGAACCTTGACTCTTGTCTAAAACATAACCTTTTAGTGAGGCAATCTGGGTTTCAATTTCTGATTCATGTGATTTTAGCAAATGACCCGGAACATCTGTGATATCAAAGCTTTTAAGCACCTGACCGCTTGAGGAATCGATTATATTGACATTAATCGTTCCACTAGTTGCCCTCTTGACATAAAACTTAGCTTCACCTGTCTCTCCACCAATAAATGTTGGAGCATATGAACCTTGACTCTTGTCTAAAACATAACCTTTGAGTGAAGCAATCTGGGTTTCAATTTCTGATTCATGTGATTCTAACAAATGACCCGGAACATCTGTGATATCAAAGCTTTTAAGCACCTGACCGCTTGAGGAATCGATTATATTGACATTAATCGTTCCACTAGTTGCCCTCTTGACATAAAACTTAGCTTCAGCCGTTTCCCCGCCAACGAAATTTGGTGCATATGAACCTTGACTCGGATCTAGAATGTAACCTTTTAATGAAGCAATCTGGGATTCAATTTCTGACTCATGCACTTGCAGTTGAACATTTGAAAAATCTGTAATATCAAAACTTTTAAGCACTTGACCTGAAGATGAGTCAATAATACTTATTTCAATTGTTCCTTTTTTAGCTTGTTCGTTTCCATTTTCGATGGTAGTTGTACTCTCATCAGCATGGATGTTCTCGTGAATAAGAGTTTGTGGCCCTAAAATTGTCAATGCAATGACTCCATAAATTACCCATTTTTTCATTTTTTTGCTATTCATAGCTCTCTCCCAAAATGTCTTTTTGTGTTCAGTTTTTATAAGATTCAATTTTTGTAATAAATAATCATATATTTTTCGGACACTTTACGTTATTGTGTACAATAACACTGTCGATATTATATGCTTTTTTCTTAAATTGCAAAAATTTATGAATATTCTAATTTATAATTAAAACATAATTAATAATTATGCTTTTTTAATTTCTATATCCTTCAATCATTAGTAAAATAAAAGCAAGCCATTTGCATTATTTTGCAAGTTGCATTTATTTATAATTAAATAAATGCATTATGTTGCACAATCAAATAGTCTATGATATGATGATAAGTTAAGAAAGGAGAGCAAATGTTATTAGAAGAAAGACTATCACAAATTAGCCAAATCGTTGATGAACAAGGCAGTGCCACAATTGACTTTTTAGCTCAAAAACTTGAAGTTTCAAAAGATACAATTAGAAGAGATTTAATGAAATTAGAATCCAGAAAAAAATTGCATCGAGTTCATGGTGGAGCAATTCCAATCGGTAAAGAGGCTGAAATTTTAAATTATGAAGAACGCTCAAATATTTCCAGTAATCTAAAGAAAAAAATAGCAAGTAAAATAAAAAATCTCATTAAAGATCATAGCACTCTTATTTTTGATTCATCAACAACCGTCGAAGCTGCTATTAAACAACTTGATAACCTCTCTATCTCAACCATCACAAACTCCCTTACCAATGCAATATTACTTTCAAAGTATGAGAAGGCAACCGTACAACTTCTTCCAGGAAAATTAAACAAGAATCAACTATTCTTGTATGGCGCGGAGACTGTTGAAAAACTCTCTCAATACCAAGTGGATTTTACAATCTTAGTTGTTTTTGCTCTTTCTAATGATGGCTTATTTATTCATACGCAAGAGGAAGGTATTGTCAAAAGAAAAATGATTCAACAAGGTAAGCAAGTCATAGCACTAGCAGATCATACTAAACTTAATAAAGAAGGATTCTTTAAAATTTGTGATTTAAAAGAAATAGACTACCTCATTACTGATGAAAAAATTGAAGGTGAATTGATGAAAAATTTAAATGATAATAATGTGAAAGTAGTGACTATAAATAAATAAAGAAATTGTTTACGAAAGAATAAACGAACCAAAGCTCTTTAATAATGTTCCACCAGTTACACTAACGGACAAAACATTAGAGGAGCGAAAAGAAAAACTTTTATCAATAATGGCTAAAGAACAATATGATGCACTAATCATCTATGCGGACAAAGAACATGGCAGTAATTTTGAATACTTTACTGGCTTTATTCCGCGCTTTGAAGAAGGATTGCTCATTATTGATAAAAATGGTAAGGCCACGCTTGTTTTGGGTAATGAGAATTTAAAAATGTCTAAACACTCAAGAATTGGAGCTAACCTTATTCATTACCCTCAATTTTCTTTGCCAAATCAGCCCATGGATAACGAAAAAAATTTAACTCAAATTTTTAAAGAGTTAAAACTTTATAAAAACAAAAAAATCGGATTGATTGGTTGGAAGATGTTTACAACGCAAAATGAAGAACCTTCAGAATTATTTGATCTTCCCTATTTTATTGTAGATGCACTAAAGAATTCACTCTCAACAGATACAATTGTCACTAACGCTGCCCACCTTCTCATCGGTCCAAAAGGAATTCGAACAATAAACAATGCAAATGAACTCGCACATTATGAATATGGAGCAAATCTAGCCTCTCGGTGCATTCTAAATGCCATGAATCAGCTAAAAATAGGAATGCGAGAAACAGAAATTGGAGCACTCCTCTCTGATGAAGGCCAAGCTCATTCTGTGATTACAATTGCAGCTGCAGGAGAAAGATTTGAAAATGCCAACTTCTATCCAACCTATAAAAAAATAAAATTTGGAGAAGCAATCTCTATGACGACAGGTTTCAAAGGAGGATTATCTAGTCGGACTGGATTTTTAATCAATGAAGAAAGAGAATTGCCTGAAAATCAAAAAGACTATCTTGAGCGTGTAGTTATTCCCTATTATAAAGCTATTGTGGCATGGTTAGAAAATATTTCGCTAGGAATGTTAGGCGGAGAACTCTATGAAATCATTGATAAAACCTTACCAAAAGCTTCTTATCATTGGCACTTAAATCCTGGTCACTTTGTGGCCGATGAAGAATGGATGTCCTCATCTTTATCTAAAAATTCTCAAAGACAGATAGCTAGTGGCATGATCTTTCAGATTGATATTATCCCATCTGTTGCTGGTTATACTGGTGTAAGCGCTGAAGAATGTGTAGCCATAGCTGATCAGTCTCTTCAAAATGAATTGAAAGTAAAATATCCTGAACTTTGGGAACGAATTACAAGTGAGAAAGAACATAGTTCAGGTCAATTTGATGCCCTAAATACTCGGCTGTGATTTGAAATTCCATCAGTTGATTAGTCTTTTTTAACGCACCAAACAGGGGCATCAAGGGTTCTCGCACTCCAAAATCAATAGGACCAAACTTAATCTGTAAAATCACATTGTCAGAAAAATCACCATCAAGAGGCATGAAGTTTTCATAAGCTGCCTTAGCTCGGTCATTTTTACGATTCCGCCAATCAGTCTGAGAATTATATACAAAAGTTCGCCAAATGACAAGTCCATTATATTTTTCAAAAGCTTTCGCTAGCATATTGGCCCCGTCAGCATGATTTCGACCATATTGATAAGGACCAGGTTCGCCCTCAGAATCTGCCTTAACGACAAAACCACAAAAATCAGGAATAACTTCATAGATATGGTCAATGGTTTGTTGCCACCATGTATATACATTTTCATCCAAGGGGTCTGACGTTTTTAGCTCACCAATCAATTTTGGTGCTGCCCAATTAATGGCTAAGAAAGTCTTTAGACCAAAAGTAGCAAAAAGTTTAGCAATCTCCCCTACTTTCTCGATGTAAGGTGAGACAATCAAACTTGTTCCTAATCCTCGAACATTTACATTATTAAGCGAAATCGCATTAATTCCAATTGAAGCAAGAAAGCGAGCATACATTTTCAAGCGCGTGAAATCATTGCGAAAGATGTCTGTTCCAATATCTTTTACAGCAAAAGAACCTGTGTCTGTATTGTCATTTGAACCAAAGCGCCCAAAGAAAATAGACTCACCAGCATAGCCACGCTCAATAGTTCCATCCACTTGATCCCAATGATTAATCATTCGCAAAGATTGAGCAGGTGCTGATTTTTCAGATAAGTTGGCTCCTGACAGCTTTAAGCGCAAATAAGCATAAAATCCATAAAGCAAACCAACTGATGAAGTTCCAATTATCTCATTTTCTTTGACCTCATAGGCTTCCAAGTTAACATCTAGCTTACAATCTACTGACAAGACCACTGTTGCTTCTGACCTTTCTCCTGTCAGCTGACAACCTAACCATTCACAGATTTCTGAGCGCAAGCGAATCGTAATTTTATCCTCATACTCCAGATTCACATAGAAAATCTCATTGGTCAGTCGTTTTTTCAGTATTGAAGACTGCAACCACATTTCATCTATCGCCATTTCTTATCCCTTTCCATTTTGACAATAAGTTCAACTTCCACCAAAACCTGTTTTCACTCGCTTATCACGTGAATAATAAATATAAGCTTCATCATTAAGTTGAGCACCCAATAATTCGGGAATGGTCTTAAAAGTAAAATTTTCTTCCTCAAGATAATCTAAAATTTCTGGTAAAGCCAAAACATCTGCTTCTTGAAAATCATGCATCAAGACGATATCCCCATCTTTAGCTTTATGGATAGTTTCAACACATTTTGCTGGATTTCCATGGTCCCAACTCATCGTATCCAAAGACCAACAGATAAGCGGACGACGAATGATGTCTAAGGTATGATACTCACAATCCCCAAAAGGTGGACGAACAAAGTCAAGCTTCTCCCCTGTCAGTTCATAAAAAAGGTCATCTGTTTTGTTGAGTTCTGATAAGATTTCTTTATCTGATAAGTCGGTCAAATGACGATGATGATAAGTATGATTCCCGAAAGCGAAAAGTTCATTTTCTGCCGCTACTTTTAGAATTTCAGGATATTCTGCCATATGCACACCCCATATCATGAAAGTTGCTGGAATTTTTCGATTAGTCAGTTCATCAAGCACCCGAACTGTTTTTATTCCCCAAGGTCCGTCATCAAAAGTTAAGGCAATTTCTTTTGTCATTATTTTCTCCATTTTTTATAACCAATCTTTTTGATAATTTCCTGACAAAGCAAGGAGAGCAAAAAAGTAAAGAAGATTATCATAATAACGATACTTGCCTGTTCTAAGATTCAAATTCCAAAAATAGTTGAGATATTTCAAAGACAAAATGGAGTCAAAATCATTGGTGACAAGTGAAGCTTGAGCTAAAGTTGACCATAGACCAATCGGATGATGGACTTTTAGAGGTGGAAATCCTTCCGCGGTCTGTTCTTCTTTCCTTAAAGGCTGACCATCAATTTTAAAAACAGGAATTTCTTCATCATTTTCAAGATAAGGCTCAAAGAATTTTTGAATATTTACGGCAATCTGACTTTGTCCAAGCTCTTCGTGCTCCCAAAGCCAATCTAAACCAATATTAGCAACCGTCCGATAAGCATCGCTAAAGAAAGTCCAGTGACCATCAATATCATAGGGTTTTCCATCATAATCCGCATATTCTGGCGTAAGTCCAGTTTTAGCATTTGCTGATTTGAGCCAATACTTTCGTGCTTCTTCCTCAGCCTTCAGAAAAAAAGCTGAATCTTCTGGATTTCCATATTTGGCATAAAGCTGATAAAAATGTGGTAAATGATATGATGGATCAGTCATCTGGCGATTAGCAACAAACTTAATATAGGTGTTTTTTGGTTCAAACATGGGAAACCCATCCTGATTCTCCCCTTTATGAACTATTGCATGAAGTAAAGTTCTCGCCTCGTCCCCATATCCTTTGATTTTCCATCTTTTTTCGGCCAGCAATAATGCTGCTGCAAAATATTCTTCACCATCTGGTGCTGGACCGTCACTATTGGGATGACCATCTAGTCCACAAGACCAGATAAAATATCCTTCATTTTCATGTCCCGTGGGAAGCGTCATATAGCTTTTCACCCACTTCCATAAACGAGAAAAGATTTCTGGCTTGTCCAATTGCAAAGCAATCATCATTCCATAAGACATTCCTTCGGTTCTGACATCATCATTGCCTGTATCGACAATATAAGCCTTGTCTTCTTCTTCAAAATAGAGACGTTCAGGAGAATCTTGTCCAAAGAGAATTTCAAAGACTTTCTCTACTTTCTTGTCAATGGCTTCTTTTGAAGCGACTTTTAATAATAAGTTTTTCATCTTAACCTTTGACGCCTCCTGCTGTTCCTCCACCGACAATAAAACGAGAGAGAATCAGATAAACAATAATAATGGGTGCAATCGTAATCGAAAGACCAGAATACACTGCTCCCCACTCAACCGTATGACCTCCAGCTCCTAAAGCTGTCATTGTTTGTACCATCATTGGTAAGGTATAGAGATTTTTGTCAGAAATCAGCATCAAAGGCATTAAAAAGTTGTTCCAACTAAAGACAAAACCAAAAATTGCCATTGTTGCTAGACCTGGTTTCATCATTGGCAACATTACAGAATGAAAAATCTTAAGCTCACTCGCCCCATCAAGTCGAGCCGAATCTGCATAATCCTTATTGTAAACTGTTCCCATATACTCTACTAAGAAAAATATCGAAGCAGGCGCACACATTCCCGGTAAAATCAAGGGAATATAATTATCCAAAAGATTAAGCTGAATCATAAATTGATAGAAACCGACCATTGAAACTTGACCAGGAATCATAATCAAAGCAATTACAAAAGCATAAACCAAGCGTTTCGCTTTAAAATCATAAGCGACCAAAGCATAAGCCGCCAGTGCCGAACAATAAACAGACAAAGCCGTTGAAACCACAGCGATAAACGCCAAGTTAAACATTCCATGTCCTAAGTTAAAATCATAACTTAACAAAACTTTGATATTATGTCCTAGCGAACTCCCCGGCAAGAGAGAAACTCCGGTATTAAGCTGAACTACCGAACGTGTTGAATCTGCCAGCATGATTGCAAATGGCAAAAGACTCAAAAGCGTCAAAATACCAAAACAGATATAAATCAAAGTACGTCTGGCTCTTAGTGAACCTGTATAGCTTTTATTCATCAATCTTTACCTCCTACCAAATCCTTATTGCTTGTCCGTTCACGGAAGAAACGGAAAAGAGCAATAGAAACAATCGCCGCGATAATCAACAGAATCACTGATGCTGCAGCCGCAATTCCATAATTTCGGTATTGAAAGGCTTGATTGTAGATAAACATAGCAAGCGTATAAGTTGAATTTTGTGGACCACCTGAACCCGAAGACAAAAGATAAGGAATATCAAACACTTGTAAGCCACCAACAAAGCTGGTTACAAATGTGTACATGACAATCGGACGCAATAAAGGTAAAGTAATCTTTCTAAAAATCTGTCCGTCAGAAGCTCCATCTATCCGTGCCGCTTCAAACAAAGCATCATCAATCGAGGAAATCCCAGCGACAAGTACTATCGCCGTTGAACCTTACCACATCCAAAATTGTAAGAAGATGATAATACTTCTTGTCCCCCAAATAGACTGGAAGAAATTGAATGGATGACTGATAATATGCAGATTTGTGAGCAAAAGATTGGCTGGACCATTTGGATAACCAAAAATCCCCAAAAAGAGCGCCGCAATAGAAGCTACCATAATCATATTTGGCAGATAAAAAACTGTTTTCCAAAAGCTATTACCTTTTAGATTGAGCTTCCGATTAGTCCACCAAGCAGCAAGAATCAGAGCCATTAAAATTTGTGGTACAAAATTCATTCCCCACAAAAGTAAAGTGTTTTGAATACTCGTGATAAATAAAGGAGTATTCTTTAAAAGTGTAGAAAAGTTTCCTAAACCAACATTTGTGGCCTCGGAAAAAGTTTGAAAACCATTCATACTCGTAAAGCTAATCGCAATCGAATAAATAATTGGATAAAGTTGAAAGACGATAAATCCAACGAAAAAGGGAATTAAAAAGTAATAACCAAAACGGTTGTACATTTCAAAAAGTTTTTTCTTGGATGACTTCTTTTTGGTGTTTTCCATATCACCCTCCTCTAAAAAATAAAAGGGAAATTGAATAATGTTATTCACTCATCAGCAACTTATTTCCAATAAAAACTGGTAATAGCTTCAACTTAAAGCGAATATCTTTATTTATTTCCCTTATGTTTTATAATTAGTCAACGCTCAAAGCTGGATAAGCTGACTTCACATCGTTTTTGAAGTTTTTCAAAGCCTTATCCTTTGTAATCTTACCATTGGCATAAGGGTTAACAACATCATTAATCCATAGAGATTGGATGTTTTGGTCATATTGCGTTTGATTTTTACCGTTAATATTTTTAGCAACGTTAGAGAAGATTGGGGAGGGATTTTGGCCCCCAAGTAGTGAAACAGAAGCGTCTTTACCCACTGTATCATTTACAGTTTTGACAGAAACAAAATCATTTTGCGTTTTTGCTTCCCATGTTTGGAATGTTTTATCTGTGCTCAAATAAACTGAGAGGGCAGAGGCTGCATCAGAATTTTTTGCACCCTTAACACCAGCTAACCAAGTTCCACCCCAAGAGTAAGAAACTGGTCCAGCAGTCACGCGCCAATCTCCCGCAGTACCTTTAGAGTAATCTTTCAACCAATAAAAAAGTACCCAAGATGGCAAAGCGTAAGTTCCGATTGTGTTATTTGACATTCCTGCGAACCAATCAGCAGATTGAGCAGTTGTATTTTGAGTCAAACCTTTAGAAACAAAATCTTTCATCAGGTCCAGTGAATCCGTCATTGTACTATCAATTTTCAGTTTATTGTCTTTGACCCAACCCGTTTTACGTGCTCCAATAACTGGATTGTAAATTTCTTCAAGTGAGCTAAAGAGATAAGCTTTCCCACCTGATTTATCCTTGATTGTTTGAGCAGTTTTTTCGATTTGTGACCAACTTGAAAGTGCCGTTTGAGCTGCTTTTGTATCGCTTGGTGCAATTCCTAGATATTTTTGGAAAACATTGGTGTTGTAATAATAAGCACCTGGAGCAGCTTGATAAGAAATAGCTACTTGTTGGCCCTTGGCGTTTTTACCCATATCCAATGTATATTTATAGTTGTCTTTGGCAGCTGATGATACACCGTAAGATGCGAGGTCAGTTAATTTGCCAGACTCTACATATTTTTCAACGAAACCTGAATCAAGTGCAACCATGTCTGGTCCTTTACTTGTTCCGATGACTTGGTCAAGTTTAGTTTGAAAGTCGGCATAAGGAATGACAACTTGCTTGATCGTCAGATTTGGTTTAAGTTTTTTCAACTCATCAATCTGTGGTTGTTCGGTCGTGAATGTCCAAAGTGTGATTGTTTGCTTTTTGTTCAAATTAGCACTTGCATCACTTGATTTAGTTCCACTTGCAGATTTTCCACATGCCGCTAATGATACAACGGCAAGAGCGCCTGCGGCAACCAAAGCGAAGCTTTTCCAATTTTTTGCGAGATTCATTTTATTTTCTCCTATTATTATTTTGTTCAATTTTTAATTCAAAGGGGGAGGATGGATATCCCTCCTCATTCCAAATAAAAGCTTGCGGAGCATTGCTCCAGTTATACCTGATTTTTGCATCAGCATTAAGCGATAGGTTTTCAGGGACTTCTAAAATGATTTGTTCCCCAACCTGACGACAGTTTTTCAATTTATAACTATATCCTCCTTGAAAAAGTTCAAAATCCTTATTCTTCTCAATACTAAATTCTTTTCCAAAAGTGTCAAATAAAAGGATAATAGCATTCTTCTGAGTTTGTACAGCGCCCTTGGCAAGCGGCCCTGTACAATAACCATTTGGGAATAATTCAACATTGTCATAAGCGTCTAATAGCTTATGAGCGACATCTTTTTTATTTAGTGGATGTAGGTCATCATCTTCTCCATCTCCGATTGTCACGACCATCGCTGTTCGTGATATCTTGAGACCTTCTTTTTGTTCCTCACGAAGTCCCGCCCAATCTGCCTCTTTTTCAGTCTCACAGTTTGGCAATTGAACATAGAGAAAAGGTAAATTTGGTTGCTTAAAGAGTATTCGCCAACTTTCGATTAATTCACGAAAACGAGTCCCATAAGTCTTTGGCTGACCAGCATCACTTTCACCTTGATACCAGAGAATCGCTACAAACTTTAACTTTTGCAAAGGTGCAATCATGCCATTATATAAACCAGTTACCCGAATTGCTAGTTGATTATTTAGCCATGACTTGATACCCGATAGAATATCTTAAAGTCTCTGGTTCCAGTGATTTAGCTGATTTTAACAGTAAAGAATACGCTAAAAGTATCATCTCTAATTTCAATTGAAAACCTTGAGGCGAACGACTTTTACAACGCTCAGCTCCTAGATTTGTCAAAAAAGAGAAAACTCGCTCAATCACTTTTCTACGTTTTGAAAAATTAGGGAAAAGGATTTTCTTTTGCTTCATGTTCTTCCTGACAGGTGTCATTAGATCAATTCCTTTTAATTTCAGCCTATCATGCAGTGACTGACCTAGATATCCCATATCTCCAAGGACTGTTGGTGTCCCAAATTGACTCAACACTTCCTCGGTCATTGAACTATCAGCCATTGAAGCAGGAGTAATTGTGTAGTCTATGACATAGCCTGATTCACTGACTAAAGCATGACATTTACATCCATAGAAGTACTGTCCCTTTGTAGCATTGTAGCCAACATTTGCATAATCTCCAAGAACTTTGCTTCTGAAATTACGAATAGGCTGACACAAAGGAATGGGGAAGCTGTCAATAATGGATACACTAATTACTTCAACCTCTTTAAAGACGAGTGCTTGGCGAATGACTTGGATACTCGGTAAGAGGGCATTACAACGGCGGACAAAGCGAGAATATTCTAGGAAATTAGGAAATAAACTTTGAGCCAATTGGTGCTTAGCTTTAAGCGTTTCACTAAAATGCAGTACGCCCCATAGGTAACAAGCGATAACTAAGCAATCTGATGTTGCGAGATGGACGTTCTTTCGGTTTTGAACCTCAAGGGAAACACTCGTTTGATAAAGCGTCTCAATGGTTGTCAGTAAATAAACAAAAACTTTTGGAAGTGTGCTATTATAAGTCATATAAGTCGTGCGCTTTCTAATGCTTAGTGGTTTAAGATTAGGATAGCACGACTTATTTATTTTCCAATGAAATTAACTAGCAATTCGGGTATAGATTTAGATAAAAGTATAAATAAATATTAAAAAAAGTACCCAACCTTTCAATTGGGGACTTTTAGTTTTTCAATTATTTTCTCTATAATAAGGCTTCCTATCGAATAATTATTTTGAAAGTCCGTCATAGATTTTGTTTATATTCCATTCCATCATACGATAATAACTATCCCCATTCTCCCCACTTTTTGCTACTGAGTCTGTAAAGATTGTTGAGTAAATTGGGATTTTCGTATCCTTAGATACTGTTTTCATCGGCCGACTATCGACGCTACTCTCTACAAACAAAGATGCAAGCTCTGTGGCTCTTAGTTTTCTCACTAACGTTTTTATTTGTTCTGGGCTTCCTTCTTCTTCGGTATTAATTTCCCAAATATAAGCAGAAGAGATATCATAAGCTTTAGAAAAATATTTGAAGCAGCCTTCGCTTGTCACAATCATTTTTTTATTTTCTGGAATTGAAGCAAATTTTGCTTTAGCTTCCTTATCTAGCTTAGTTAGTTTGTTTATATACTTATTCAAGTTGTTTTGATAAAAATCTTTCTGGTCAGGATCTTTTTTTGATAATTCTTTTTCAATGTTTTGGGCATAGATTATCCCATTTTCTAAATTAAGCCAGGCGTGTGGATCTTCTTTTCCCTCAGTGCTCTTTCCTTCAAGATAGATGATATCAACCCCTCTACTGACTGGAAAGTAGTCTACATTTTCTTTTTTATTTGCATTTTTGACTAATTTTGTAAACCAAGCATTTCCGCCAGTCTCCAAGTTTATTCCATTATAGAAAATTAAATCAGCTCTAGAAGTTTTTTGAACATCATCTGACAAAGGTTCATATTCATGGGTGTCTTTCCCGACAGGAACGATACTGTGCAAATTAATTTTATCTTTGGCAATATTTTTAGTCATGTCTGCCAGTATAGAATTAGTGACCACTACATTTAATTTGTCATCCGCTTTTTTTATAGACTGATTTGTATTTTTAGAACAAGCCACTAAGGAAATAGCTGTCATAATTAGCACAAAAGCAAGTAGAAACTTCTTATGTTTATTTAGCATTAAACTTTAACCTTCTTTCTTATAAAGTTCTGTTTTGGTGAAATTAAAAAACTTACTGCAAATATAATGGCTGAGGTAATCACAATGCTTGAACCGGCCGCAATATTGAAAGTATAACCAATAAATAACCCTAGAACAGATGAGATTGCTCCAATTGAAGATGAAAGAATTAGCATTTTTTCAAACTATTGGTATATAAATAGGCCGTTGCTGCTGGTGTAATCAACATAGCCACAATTAAAATGGTCCCCACACTTTGCATTGCTGTAACCGAAACTAAAGTCAGCAAAACCATCAAAAGATAATGATAAAAATTAACTTTCATACCTATTGCTTTTGCCATTAATGGGTCAAATGAGGTAATTAAAAGTTGCTTAAAGAAAAGAGCAATCACGATTAATACAAAAATGGATACACCGATTGTTAACCATTTGTCTATATCTTGTACTGCTAAGATATTCCCAAAAAGAATATGGAATAAGTCTGTTGAACTATTAGCCACTCCTATCAAAATGATACCTAATGCCAAAAATGAGCTAAACGTAATTCCAATTGCGGTATCCCCTTTAATTAGACTATTATTTTTGATATAAGTAATTATAAGTGATGACAAAAGTCCAAAAGCAATTGCTCCAATAAAGAAATTTATACCTAAAATATAAGAAATGGCCACCCCTGGAAGAACCGCATGAGAGATTGCATCTCCCATCAGTGACATCCCTCTTAAAATAATAAAGCAACCAACTGCTCCCGAAACAATTCCTATCACAACCGCTGTAATCAAGGTATTTTGCAAAAAATGAAACTCGTATAAGCCATTTATAAAATTTTGTATCATCTCAATTTAATCTCCTATAAAAATATTATCCCCATATGCTTTTTTTAAATTTTCGTGAGTAAAGCTCTCTTTAACCTTCCCGTAAGCAATTATTTCCTTATTAAGAATAATCAGTTCATCAAAATAGACTTTCATCTTGCTTAAATCATGATGTACAATTAAAATCAATTTCCCTTGTTCTTTCAAATCTTGAAGAATATCCATAATGATTTTTTCACTTACTGAGTCAATTCCCACAAAGGGTTCATCTAAAAATATATAATCAGCTTCTTGAACCAGACATCTCGCTAATAAAACCCTTTGAAACTGTCCGCCTGATAATTCCCCTATTTGTCGATTTGCATATTCGGATAAATTTACTTTTTCAAGCGCTTGGGCAACTCGCAGCCACTCTTTACTTCCAACTTTTTGAAAGAGTTTCAAGCCTGTATAAGTCCCTAAAGAAACACATTCTTTGACTGTGATTGGAAAAGTAAGGTCAATATTACTTTTTTGCTCCACATAAGCGATATTTTTTAAGAAATTTTTACTTTCCTTTCCTTCAATCAGTACTTTCCCTGAATAAGGAATGATATTTAAAATTGCTTTTATTAAGGTTGATTTACCCGCACCATTTGGGCCAATCATACCGATAATTCCACCAGATTCAAGTTTTAGTTGAACATCTGTCAGTGCTTTATTTTCGCTATAGAATACATTTAAGTGTTCAATTTTTATCATTTAATTCTCTTCATTATATAAATGACCAAGATCTAAATCTTTAGTCTAGTAAAGTCAAAATATTTCATAAAACAATTGTAGCATAGGCTAAAAATATAATCAATATATATTACCTGCGCTATTTTTTAGAACAAATAAAATAATAAGTCATTAATATAGTATCCCTTGCCTGTATTTGATATACTTCATATAAGGATATAATTGTTAAGGAGAGTTTGTGAGGACAAACCTTCTCATTTATAAGACAGTCACAATATTATACATATTACCAAACAAGGAGGGTCTATCTATGACGACTATGGTTTTTGTTAACTTTCCGGTAACGGATATTCAAGCTTCAACAACTTTTTATGAAAAAATTGGTTTCAAAAAAAATCCAAATTTCTCAGATAATCTTGTCAGCTGTATGGTTTGGGATGAAAATTTTTTCATCATGCTTCTTTCTCACGAACGCTATCAAAGTTTTATTGGGGAAAGGAAAATTGCTGATACAAGAACAACAAGCGCTGCGTTGATTTCATTTACATTGCCTAATGCTGATGCAGTTAAAAATTTTGGTAAACTTGCCAGCGAAAATGGTGGAAAATCGATTCATTTGGATGATGGTATCCCTGAAGAAATGATGTATGGTTTAGAAGTACATGATTTAGATGGAAATTGCTTAGAACCTGTTTGGATGAATCCAGAGATGAATAATAATTAGGTTATCCAACCTTTTGATTTCTAAATAAAAATATAAAAAAACAAGAAGTTATCTCTTCTTGTTTTTTGTTAGTTATTTTTAATTATCGAAAAATCCCATTTGAAAAATATAAACAATTTCTTCTCGATTGAAATGATAAAGGGCCAGTTCATCTTTGTAGCCATCTGGAAATAAAACCGCTGAATAATCAAATTCACGTTTAGTTTCTATTTCTATTTGCTTGTGGCCAATAATCATTAACTTTTCTTCTCCGCCAGCAAGCAAAACAACACTACCAAGTGGTAAAAATTCTTTTAAATTTTTATTCATTTGTATTATTTCCTACTTTATCTAATTCTTTCCTAAATATCCTGTGATTTCAATACTTTATTCAATTTTAGATTTTTCAAATTTTAGTATCGGTATCAATCTTTTTATTGTTCATCATTTTAAATAATTATATCATTTCCTCAGTAACAAATCTATAAATGACATAAATAACTTACACAAAAATCAAAATTAAGGAAAAGTAATTTAATTACTTATTATATTTTCATTTTTTATGAGATTTTTTGTAAGTATTATTTGATGACAGATTTAACTTTACTTCTTCCATCACCCACTTTTTTAATGATAATTTGCTGACCAATTGTCGATTTCATCTCTTCTACGTGACTTATGACACCAACCAATCTATTTTTCCCGATTTGTTCAAGAGCTTGCATTGCTTTTTGCAAAGTTTCTTGGTCAAGGGAACCAAAGCCCTCATCGATAAATAAGGCTTCAATCTGAACACCATTTGCAGTATTTTGTACTACCTCACTTAAAGCAAGCGCAATAGATAGGGCCGCAATAAATGTCTCACCACCAGATAAGGTATCAGCTGAACGAGAGGCACCCGTTTCATTATCATAGATGTTAATGTCTAATCCATGATCCATGCGCCGGTTATTTCCTTCTTCAGAAAGTTCAAAGCGATAACGGTTATTTGAGAGTTGATTGATAAAGTGAATATTAGCATAATCAAGAATTTTTTCTAAATAATTTTGCACCACAAAAGTTTCTAGTCTTAATTTATCTTCAGACAATTTTCCTGAAATCGCACCATAAAGTTGGCCAATGGCTTTTCTTTTTTCAAATTGTTTCTCTTGACCTTTCATTAGTTTTCTCACTTCAGAAAGGATTACGATCGCTTGTTGTTCAGCTGTTTCATCAGCTGCTAATTTCTTCTGTAAAGAAAGGTAGAGGTCTGTTTCTTGTTTTTTGCGATTCTCAATCTCTTCAAGATTTGGACGAGCTTTATTTTGAAGTTTTTTATGCAGGCTCTCAATCTCTTGTTCTAATCTTGATTTTTCTGACTTGTATTGTTCGACTTTTTGAGATAGTTCAAGCCACTTATCGTCATTAGCCCATTCCCATAAAACCTGAAAATCTGTAGTCAATGCCTCAGGTTGAAGCAATGTCTTATCAATCTTATCCTGATTATTTTTTATTCGTTCACTTAAATCTATCAACTGAATATTTAAAGATTTAAGATTGGCTTTTTTAGTAGCAACTGATATTTTTATCTCCGAAATTTTAGATGTTAGATCAGCTAAACGCTTTTCAAATAATGCAATTTCCTCTTTGAGTTTATTGCGCTTATCTTGTAAATATTCACTGGTTTGAGTCACAGCTGAATCTCTTATTTCTGTCAGCAAATTTTCTATTTGAGTAGAAAACTCAAGGTAGGTATTTTCAAGTTTTTTTACTTCTTCTTGTAATCCTAAATATTTCCCCTCCAAATCAGTTAATTTTATTTTTAACTGATTATTTTCCGCTTCCTCTTTAATCAAAGCACTTTCCAAATTTTGAATAAGCCCTTCAATGACGAATTCATCAAATGCTGATGGAAAAATATCTGAGTAATTAGAAATAAATTCACGATAGAGAAGCGAGAAATTCTTAATGGCTTGTTCTTTTTCGGCTGATTTCGAGACAAGGTTATTAGTGATTTCAGACGTTAATTGATTTAGCTGCTTATTTTTTTCTAGTAAAGTTGCCAGTAACTTTTGAGATTCATCTATTTCTTTTAGTAAAATTCCTAATTTTTCATAAGAAATATTTTCAATCTCATCTACTGACGGATGCTCTAAGGCACCACAAACAGGACAAGGTTCATTTTCTTCTAATTCCGCCTGAAGTTGAGCAATCATCAAACGGCGTCTTCCCTTTATTTTTTCTTCATGTGCCATTTGAACATCATTTAGATGCTTTTTATTTTCAGATTGTTCCTTCTTTGTACTCTCTAACTTATTACTTAAATCAAGATTTTCCTTTTCTAACCATGAAATCCTTTGAAAATCAGGAAGTAATTTTCCCTGGAAAGTGAGTTTTAATTGATTTATTTCCTCTTTCTTCTCAGAAAAATATGAATCAGAAATGATATTTTCTCTTAGCTTTAATATTTCTTGATTAAATTCAATTAAAACATCTTTTGAATTTTTCAATGATTGTTGAGTCTCTGATTGCTTATTTCTTAGATCAACAATCTTGGCTTGCTTTTTCTCATCTTCAAAAGCCTGTTGAATTTGTGTAATTAAACTTTCGGACTCACTTTTCTGATCATTGATCCTTTGTTGCTGTTCACTTAAATGTTCATTTTCTGTCAGTAAATTTTGCAACAATTTTTCTTCTGTCAATGTTTTAGTAGTCATGTCAGTAATTTTTATCTCTAAATCTTTAGATCTTTTTTTATCTTGTTCGAGTTCATGAAGGCTCTGTTTAAGAGGTTGGGCCCAAGTTAATTCCTCAAAATGTTTCAGATTTTTATTGTAGCTTTGAGACTGTTCAATAATTTTTTCTTGATAATCACTTTCTAATTTACTTAAATTTTTAAAGTCATTATATAAATTTAGTGCAATTTTATATGAATCTTCTAATAAAGTTACTTTTTCTTTTTGTTCTAAGTTTTTGGATATTGTTTCTTCTTTTACTTTCGTCCGTTCTTCTTTAAGAAGAAGCATTTCATTAAATTTTTCATGTTCAGGGACTACTTCTAATCTTTCTAATTCAAAAGAGTTCCAAATTTGAGATTCATAATAACTTTGTAATTTGCGTTCATACTCTGCAAAAATTGCATTTATTTCTGAGTTTTGTAATTTTATGGCATTACTAAAAGCTGTAAATATTGATGTTCCAAATATTTTCTTTAAAATTGATTCTTTTTCTGAAGTTGAAGACTTTAAAAATCTTGAAAAATCATTTTGCGGAAGCAGGATAATTTTTTTGAACTGTTCCGCATTCAAATGTAAGAGTCGCGTTATTTCCTCTCCAACATTTTTAGGGATTGTAGCAATATTTGCTTTTTCAATTCCTGCCACTCTATCAACAATTGCTAATTTGGCAGTTGCTTTAAAAATTGTTGTCCCACTACCTCTTTTTTTAGCAATATTTTGCTCGGGTTTTCGTTCAATTTTATATAATAAGTCCCCCTGTTCAAAATAGAATACAACACTTGTCAAATTATCAGGAGTGGCAAACTGACTTCTCATTTCCTTAGCATCTCTATCTCCTGTTGTTGTGCCAAACAATGCATAGGTCATCGCATCAAATATAGTTGATTTTCCTGCTCCCGTATCACCACTAATTAGAAAAATAGGCGATTCATCTAATAGACGAAAATCAACAATAGATTTCTCATGAGGTCCAAAATAATTCATTTCTAAATATGTAGGTTTCATTATTATTTTTCACCTTCTATTTGTTTGAATGTGTTCTCAATAATTTCTTGCTGCAAGCCGCTTAAAGTCTCACCAGTTGTAACTTCATAAAAATTTGAAAGTATCCCAATATTATCCAAGCTTTCAATATTTTGAGTTTTACTTTTTACTGACGAAATATTTTTAAATTTATAATCCAATTCCACTATGGTTCCATATACTTTTTGAAGTTGGGCACGTAAATTTTGTCCTGCAAGTTTTGCTCTATCAAAGTTTTTTATGGTGATAGCGAACCAAGCTTGATGAATTGGCTGATTTTCGTAAAACTCTCGACTGATTAAGGTATCCCACTCTTCTTCAATAACAACTAAATCCGTTTGGATTTGTAAAGGAATAAACTCAGAGCTGACGGAATCTTGCTGTGTTTCTACAATAAAAACTCCCTTTTGAGTTTTTGCTTCTTTTGTGTTAAATTTTACTGGACTTCCAGAATACTGTACCTTCTCACTGGGTGAAGCAAATCTAGTGTGGATGTGTCCTAAGGCCACATAATCAAACGCTTTAAATTGAATAACATTTAAAGTTGCTAAACCACCCACTTTTGAGGTAGTTTCACTTGTTAAGTTAATCTCTTCTTTATGAGGACTTACCGCAAAATGTGTCACTAAAATTTGCTTTTTGTTTTTATCAAAATGTGTTTGCATTTCAGAAATAACTAAGGTCATTGCTTCATCAATAGTTTTGATTTCTTTTGCTTTTTCCTCGTCCAGACCCTGACTTGAAAAGTATATCCTTGCATCCATCGGATCAAAAAAAGGTAATAAAAATAATTGAACTTGCTCAGTTTCAATTGGAATAAAAGCTTCCTCTAAAGAAGTCCGTAAATGTAATTGATTAAAATCCAACCATTCTTTGGCATAATTTAATCTCTTGGCCCCATCATGATTTCCTGAAATTGCATAAATTGGAAATTTTTCGATGATGTTCATTTCTCTTAACATTTGATTAAAAGTAATAACAGAATCTGCACTTGGAACCGCTCGGTCATACAAATCTCCAGCAATAATTATTCCATCAACTTCATATTCTTTTGCCAGAGAAAGAATTTGTTTAAAGGCATATTTTTGCTCTTCTAATAATGAAAAACCATTTATCGTTCTCCCAATGTGCCAATCTGACGTATGTAAAAACTTCATATTTATCTCCCCAAGTGAATTTAATTATTATTATAACATTATCAAAAAAACTTTAGTTTGTTTGCTACCAGATTGTTATCCTCATCCCTAAAGAAAACAAAAAAGGCTAATTATAGACTAGCCTTTTTCAGAAACTAAAATTATTTTATTTCGCCTTTAATAACTCTTCTTTACTATGAACTAATTGAGTCAAAAAATCACAGTAAGGAGTAGCTATCTGATATTTTTTCCCTTTACGTGAAACTGCACCATTAATGTAATCTATCTCTGTCAAGCGATTATTATTTATCAAATCTTGATACATTGAAGGATAATGTAAGCCAATCGTTTCAGGGTCAAAACATGTCTCAACATGTTCTACAACCTCATCTATATCAAGATTCACCTCCTCATGTTTTGCAACTGCCGCAAATTCTTTGACAATTGTAACAACCATATCGTGAGCAGGTTTTGTTGCTCCCAATCCAGCCATATTAGTATCCAAAATAGTGCAGAGTCCATTCATTGTCCCATTAACGCACGCTTTTCGGTAAATTGAATAATGGATGTTATCAGAATAGTTAGCATTTAATCCTGAAGCAGATAAAATGTTTGCTAGTTTTTTAGCCGTTTCTTCTTCGCCAGGAATGAAATTTTGAAGTTCAACAGAACCATTTCCAAATAGTTTTGCTTTTCCTGGTCCTTCTAAACCTGCAGTCCACATGGTATTCCCAATAAAAATATTATTTTTAGAAACATATTTTTCAATAATATCTTCATGACCAATTCCATTAAGTAAGCAAAGAACTTTTGTATGCTCAGCAATTAAAGGTTTAATGTCCTGAAGCATTTTATCTAACTGCATTGCTTTCGTAAATAAAATAATTAAATCTGTTTTTTCTTCTGATGAAATATTAGATTGTAATTCTACTGATAGATGAGCAGTGATTTCTTCACCATTAAAATTTGCTTGTAGGCCATGTTCTTTAATTGCAGTCACATGTTCAAGCCAACCATCTACAAGGGTCACTTCGTTGCCCCCTTTATGAAGCATAAGTCCAAAACGGCTTCCCATCGCTCCTGCACCGGCAATTGTGATTCTCATTTTATTCTCTCAATCTATATATTTTTCCCCATAAAATAACTGAATTCGTAATTTTAAAACGAGTTCAGTTTAGTAATTTATAGATAACAAATTATTTATAGTTAAAATTGTAGCTTTTTATGAGATAAAAATCAAAGATTCGCTTTAATAATCTTGTAAGAGAATATTCAGAATTTTTTCATTTTTTGAACTATCTACTATTTTGCTTGATCCCAAAGTCGAACATTCTCGATTGCTTCCATCAGTCCTAATTGACGAACTTTACGAGGAAGGAATTTACGAATATCGTCTTCATTATATCCAACTTGTAGACGATAATCATCAATTACTAAAGGACGTCGAAGTAATTTTTCATTTTTTACAATTAAGTCTACAAGCTCATTTAAAGTAAGAGAATCAAAATCAAGAATTTTTGATAATTTTTTATAGGCACTACTTCTTTTGGAAATAATTTCCTCTACTCCACTTTCAGTTAATGAGAGTATTCTTAAAATATCATTTTTAAATAAGCTATTTTCTAAAATACTTACTTCTGTAAATTCTAATTTGTTTGCAATTAACCATTGTCTCATTTTTTACTAGAACTTCACTTCGTTGAAGAAAACAATTTAATCATGACTTTACTTCCTTTTTCGTTTTATTATTTTTTTCTCATTTATACTCATATTATATTAAATTAAATTATTTTTGTCAATATATATTATTATTTCTTTTTCATTTTTTATTATTTATTTATTTTTATTTTATTAAACAGAAAAAGCCATCATAAATGATGACTTTATTTTAATTTTATTATTTTCTTTCCCCAGAAGTTAATGTCTTAAACTTGTGCTTCCATTCATTTTGGAACCATCGATTTTCAAAGGTGTCCGCAAGGAGAGTGTTTCTCTCTGTTTGCTGTTTACTATTTTTGACCACTTTTACTGATATTTTTTTAGACAATTGATTTCCTCCCGTTAGAGATCATAGACGATCATACCGAACTGGTTTCTTCCTACAACTACTTTATAGCTTAAAAAATCTAAAGTTTTAAGAGAATCATTTCATTCTCTTAACAACATTATACCAAAAAAATAACAGCTTATGAAGAAAAAAGCTCTGATTTTCGTTATATTTAATTTATATATCCTTCAAAAATTTGTTTATCAATTAATTTTTTCAATAAAAGTAAAAAAGCCAGCCCTAAGGCTGACTCAATGTTTGTAATTTGAAAAGAATTTCAGAGATGTCAAAGTTGGATAGGCTTTGACTCTCTAATTCTACCGTATTTTAAAGACTTTAACCACTAATTTGTTTGAAAATTTTTATTCATTAATTAAGGTTTATCTTCTTTATTTTTCTTACGCCAGA